>NZ_JBINJD010000007.1:0-69596 GCF_043951915.1 Alienimonas sp. DA493
GAGCGGGAACTCGGCCGACGCACGGCCGGAGCTCGCGCTCCGGGCTCATGCACTCTCGCCGCCTCGCTTACCGCTGGGAGACGTCGCCGCTCTGCCAGGCTTTTTGCAGAAAGGCGTCGATCCGCTCCATCGTGGGGGTGAACCACGGTTCCCAGTTCCATTCGCCGTGCAGGCCGCCGGTGAGGACGAAGGTGTCCACGCTGACGCCGAGGTTCGACAGCTTGCCGCGGAGGCTCTCGAAGCTGTCCAGCGAGTTCTCCCCGATCAGCAGCATCGGAGGGGCGTCCGCCGTCGCCCAGTGGGCCGGGGAAGCCGCCGTGTACTGCTCCGGGACCTCGTCGTACGTGCCGCCGAGGAACAGCCGGTAGTTGCTGTCCGGCCGGCGGGAGCTTTCGATCGCCCGCTCGGACTCCGTGTCCGTCGGGCCGGCGATGACCACCGCGGCCTGCACCCGGGCGGAGACGGCGTCGATTCCCTCCTGCTCCTCGGCCGGCGGGTTCATCGCGGCCAGCAGGGCGGCGAGGTGAGCCCCCGCGGAACTGCCGACGGCGGCGAAGCGGTCCTCGTCGTAGCCGTACTCGCCGGCTTTGCTCCGCAGGAACTGCACGGCGGACCGCACGTCCTCGATCGCCGCGGGAAACTTCGCGGTGTCGGCAAGGCGGTAGTCGATCGTCGCCGCGGCATAGCCGCGTTCGGCCAGCCAGAGGGCCTTGTTCCGTTCGCCGCCGCGGTCGCCCTTCCGCCAGCCGCCGCCGTGGATCAGCACGACCAGCGGCGGCTCCTCGCCGGGCTTGGCGTTCGGCCCAGGCAGATACAGATCGAGCTTCAGCGGACCGGTCTCCCGCTCCGCGAAGGTCACGCCGAGCCGCTCCGTCACGCCCTCGGCCGGTTCGAGGTTCGGCCGGACGACCTCATACCCCAGCGGGGCGAGGGCCGCCTTCAGCTCCTGGAAGTTCTGCGGCCGCTTCCCCTCCGGCAGGGCCGGCGGCATCGCGGCGGTCCCGGCGTTCGACTCGGCCGGCGCCATCGCGGCGTCGACCGCGGCGCCCGGCTCCAGGCCGCGGAGGTAGGCCAGCAGCTCGAAGATTTCGTCCTCGGTGAACCGGTCCAGGAGGGCTTTCGGCATCAGCGAGACGTCCGACTGGACCATGTCGAGCACGTCGTCCCGCTGGATCACCGTCGGCTCCTTCGCCTCCGGGTCAGAGAGGATCGACACGGAGTCCTCGTTCTCCGCCACGACCAGCCCGGTGAACACCTGCCCGTCGAGGGTCAGCACCTGCCGGACGGCGTACTTCGGGTCGACGTGGGCGCTGGGGTCGAGCATCTCCCGCAGCACCTTGCGCTCGTCGCCCTTCCACCGCTCGAATACGCCGACGAGCGACGGCCCGACAAGGCTCTCCGCGGAGTCAGACCGGTGGCACTGGGCGCAGGTGGCCTCCGTGAAGATCCGCTGCCCGATCTCCGGCGAGCGGCCGGCGAGCTTCTGCTCCGCGTCCGCCCCCTCTGGCAGCAGGTCGTTTACGGTCCACTTCTGCACGAACTCGCGGGTGTTGCCGATCGGGTCCTCCGGCACGGTCGGGTTCGCCAGCCAGGCGTCGAGGTCCGGCACGACGACCATCACGCCGTACATCCGCATCCAGTGGCGGGGGAAGGTGCAGACGTAGGGATACTCGCCCGGTTCTTCGGGGGCGGTGAAGGTCAGGCGGGAGTCGGCGTGGGCGGCGACCAGTTCCGTGGCGAACAGCACGTCGTCGCCGTCCGGCACGTACGGATTGCCCGCCGAGCCGCCCTGCGGGCCGACCTCCATCCCCCGCTGGGCCACGTCCCGCAACTGCCCCGGCGCCGTGACGACCAGGTTGTGCGGCATCAGGTCCTCGTTCTCCAGCCAGATTTGCACCGGCCGGCCGGCCTCCACGGCGAAGTAGGGCAGATCGTAGCGCATCTCCTCCTCGACGGTTTTGACGCGGACGACCCGCACCGTGACCTCCCGCAGCCGGCTCCGCAGGGCCTTGGCCTCCTCGACCGGCAGCCGGGCGAACAGGCCGTCGGCCAACTGCATCGCGTTGAGGAAGTCGTCGGTGGTGCGATCGGCGGCGGCGGTGTTCTCCGCCAGTTCGACCAGCACCGCGGCCGCCGCGGCGCTGACGGCGGGGTTGCGGTCCTCGGCCGGCACGGTCAGCAGCGTGCGGACCGCCGTGGGCCGAAGGGCCGGGTTCTTCAGCAGCGGGGCGAGCCGCACGAAGGTGTCCGCCCGCTCCGCCGGGATCGCGGCGAGGGCGGCGATCGCGGCCTGCTTCACCGCCGGCTCCTGCGCCCCGAGCAGTCCCACGACCTCCTCCCGCAGCCCGTTGCGGGCGTCCTCCGAGGGGACCAGCGGCACGGCGGCGAGCCAGTCGACGGCGGCGCCGCTGTTTCGGTCGGAGAACTCTCCCGCCTGGATCAGCGCCGCGAAGGCCGCGACCCGCAGCGGCCGGTTCTCCGCCGTCGTCGCCTCGGTCAGGGCGTCCGCCTTGGCGGCCAAGGCGTCGACCGGCTGTTCGAGCAGCAATTTCGTCAACTGGTCCGCCGCCCGGCGGTCGCCGCGGTCCTCCTCGCCAAGCGGTTCGAGCACCCGCAGCAGTTCGGTCACGGCGTCCGAGGCGTTCAGTTCGACCAGCCCCGCCAACGCCGCGGCCCGCTCCTTGGGGGAGACGCCGGGGCGGGAAACGATCGCCTCATAGACCGGGGCGTACTTCGGGTCGGTCGTATCCCGCTCCACCAACAACAATCGGGCGTCGTCCAGCCGTTTGAGCTGGTATTCGACGATCCGCGGGCTCTTGTCGAGGAACACCGTCGGCGGCTTGGGCTTCTCCGCCGTCATGCCGGGCAGGTCGTGACCGGCGTGCCCGCCGTGGTCGTGCTGGGCGAATCCGGGGGCCGCGACGAGGCAAAGCGCCGCGGCGAAAGAGAAACGAAGCATTGGGGAAGGGTTCAAACGGGCGAAGAGGGAAGATCAATATAGAACCGAAGCGGAGACCCGATCGGGGCTCCGCTTCGGACGGGGCGGCGCCGAGCCGGCTACTCGTCGAGCGCCCGCATCGTCTCGTCCAGCGTGTACTGGAGGAACGTGTCGAGGTCGTTCTCCAGCACGCCGAGGGCCAGCTCGATCGCCTCGGGGCCGTCGAGGAAGCTCAACGCCCGCACCGCCTCCAGCCGCACGCGGGGGTGCTCGTCGGCGATCCGCTCCTCGAGCAGCGCCAGCGGCTCCTCCACGCGGTCCAGCCAGAAGGACAGAACCCGCACGGCGGCGGCCCGCGCCCGGTGGTCGTCCGCGGTCAGCAGTTCCTTCAACAGCGGCTCGTTGAGCGTGTTGTGGGTCTGGTACTGCCAGAGCCCCTCCAGCCGGGAGCGGACGTAGTTCGGGTCGGACTCGTCCAGCCCCTGCAGCCACTCGTCCACGGCCGGCAGCACCTCCGCGGTCTCCCGGGCGGCGAGTTGCCGGCGGGCCCGGTAGCGGGTGCGGTACTCCGGCGCGTCCAGCAGGTCGAGCAGCGCCGGGATCTCGGCCCCCTCAATTTGAGGGGCGTCGACCAAGGGCCGTTCCGGATAGGTGACCCGCCAGATGCGGCCGTGAGAGTGGTCGCGGTTGGGGTCGCGGAGGTTGTGCTGGAGGTGGCCGATCAGGGCGTTGTGCCAGTCGACGATGTAGAGCGAGCCGTCCGGGGCGAACTGGAGGTCGACCGGGCGGAAGTTCCCGTCGCCGCCGTTGACCAGCAGCATGTCCCGCTCCGTCGCGGTGAAGCCGGAGCCGTCCTCCTCCACGTCGTACTGCAACACGGCCCGGTCGCCGATCACGTTCGTGATTAGGTAATCGCCCTGCACCTCGTCCGGGAAGTGCCGGCTGGAGACCAGCTCGTTCCCGGCGGTCGGACGGATCCGCTTCTTGAAGAAAGGCGGGTACGGATTGTTGGGGTCGAGGTTCATCTCCTTCACGACCCGGTTGCCCTGGCTGCCGCCGGGGTGCTTCTCCGGCCAGTCGATGCGGCCGGAAATCGGCGTGCCCCAGTAGTTCTCGCCCGGGGAGGCGTCGGCGAGGAACTCCTGCCCCCAGTCGTCGAAGACGTGGCCCCACGGGTTGGCGAAGGCGAAGGAGATGTGCACGTCCGTGCGTTCGGTGCGGGGGTTGTACCGCCACACGCCGGCCTCGCTGAGCCGATCGACGCCGTACGGGTCCTCGACCTGGCTCATTTTGAAGGTGCCCTCCTGGAAGTAGAGGTTTCCGCCCGGCCCCCACTCGAACGCGGCGATGCCGTGGTGGCTGTCCGCGGTGCCAAAACCGGAGAGTTTGCGAATCCGCACGTCCTGCCCGCCCTCCGTGAACTCCCGACGGACGTCGACGTGGTCGTCGCCGTCGTTGTCCTTGAGGAACAGGATGTCCGGCTGCTGAGCGACGAAGACGCCGCCCATGCCGAACTCGAACCCGGTCGGCTGGTGCAGGCCGCCGGCGTAGGTCACGCAGCGGTCGGTT
Source organism: Alienimonas sp. DA493 (assembly GCF_043951915.1). Taxonomy (NCBI): domain Bacteria; kingdom Pseudomonadati; phylum Planctomycetota; class Planctomycetia; order Planctomycetales; family Planctomycetaceae; genus Alienimonas; species Alienimonas sp. DA493. The sequence continues at coordinate 4,508 of NZ_JBINJD010000007.1, forward strand.
TTGCCGTCGCCGTCGTCGTCCTCAAGGATCAGCAGCTTGTCGTTCAGTTCCGTTTTGGGCTTCCAGTGCGGGTAAGACGGCATCACCGCGACCCACAGCCGGCCGGCGTCGTCGAAGTTCAACGCGACGGGATTCGCCAGTTCCGGGAACTGCTCCTCGGAGGCGACCAGTTCAATTTCGTACCCCGGCGGCAGGGTGAAGGATTTGAGCTGTTCCTCCGCCGACAGGTAATCCAGCGACCCCAGCTTGCCGCGTTTGCGGTTCGGGTCGTCCTCCCCGCCGACGTTCGACTTCGGGGTGATGAACGGCAGCGTGTTGGAGTCGTCCACCTCGTCCGGCACCGTCCCGCCGCCGGCGAGCGTCCAGACGCGTTCGTCCCGGTTGGCGGTCATCTGATCCAAGATCGCCAACTCCCGGTTCATCACGTCCCGGTTGTTGTACGTCCCGTCGGAGCCGGCCAAACCGCGGGGTCCCCAGATGGAGTAGCCGTTGACGGCCCGGTAGCGGTGCCACCAGTGGAAGTTTTTATCGTTCAGCTCCGCGACGACCGCGGGGTTCGGAGACTCCGGCGTCCCCTCGCCGAACAGGCCGGCGTCGAGAATCGGGGCGAGGGCTTCGTAGCCGGCCTCGTTGAGGTGGGCGCCGTTGAGCGTCAGCCGTTCGTCGGTCTCCCGGAACAGCTTGAGCGTCGGCCGGAACAGGTCCACGAAGCCGACGCCGGTCGTCTCGGCGACGCTTCGGAGGGCGTCCGTATACATCTCCAGCCGGGCGTTGTGCTCGCTGCCGTCCGGCAGGTTCGGGTCGCCGGTGTTTTCGAAGGCGATCGGGGAGACCAGCACGATCCGCGGGGGGCCGTCGCCGCTGTAATCCTTGGTCTTCGTCTCCTCGACCAGCTTCTGCATGTCCGCTTTGAAGTCCTCCAGCCCGGCCTCGCCGGCGAAGGACTCGTTGAAGCCGAAAAAGTACAGCACCACGTCGGCGCCGACGTGCTTCAGATGGTCGTCCGGGGAGCCGAAGTCCCGGGTGCGGATCCGCAGGAACGGTTCGTCGCCGGGGAAGGCGAGGTTCCGCACGACCAACTCCCGATCCGGGAACCGTTGATAGAGCAGCGCCTCCCACTCGTTGTGATGTTGCAGGCCCTCGGCCAGGGCGTTGCCGACCAGGGCGATGCGGTCGCCGGGTTCGGGATCGAGTTCCGCGGCGAACAGCGGGGCGGGCAGGAGGCAGGCGAAGAGCGCCAGCGGCGAAAAGCGAAGCATATTCCGGGGGGCGAGCGGACCGGGGGCGGGGCGGCGTCCGCCGACGCGGTCGCGTCGGCGTACGCCGATCCGAGGACTGTACGGGCGCGAAGGGGAGAAGGCGACCGTCGGATCGACGCGGACCGCTCCGAAGCGGCCGACCCGCCTCACGTCGGCCGCATGACCGTCAGTCGGCCGCGGGGGGAATCGGCGCCTCGTACCCGGCCAGATCCGCCGGACGAACCCCCTTCACGTGCCCGCCGTGCCGGAACGTGGTCGGCCGGTAGGGGCCGACGAGGTCGACGTTCAGGTCCGGCGTGATTTTGTCCTCCAGCCCCGCGGCCCAGAAGCAGGCGTTGACCAGCATCCGCCGGAACCCGTCGTTCCGCAGGTCCTCGGAGGCGCCGTAGGTCGTCGTGAACACCCGACCGGACCCGGCGTCCTGCAGCGACGAGGCGCCCGGCAACCGGTAGGTGCGCACCCAGGCGCCCGGGCAGGGCTTTTTGTCCTCGGCGGGCGGGCTGTCCGGCGTCATCCCCTGCAACGGCTGGGCGTACGCCAGCACGGTGGCGTCGGCGGGCGGCTCCGCCCAGTACCCGCCCGCCTCGACCCACGCCCGCTCCACGCCGCGGAGGACCGGGTGGTCGGCCTGCTGCTCGTTGACGTCCAGCCGGGTGCTCATCTGGTGGTTCTTGCCGTAGTGGCCGACCCACGTTTCCCCCAGCACCTGCTCGCCGAAGCCGCCCTCGTAGCCGGGCGCTTTCGACTGGAAGTCGAACCGGGCGTAGTCGCTGTCCTTCGACATCTTGAAGGCGTGCGTCGCCGTCCGCAGGCCGATCACCGGCCCGCCGCGGCGGAGGTAGGCGTCGACGTGGGCCATCTGGTCGTCCGGCAGGTCCTTGAACCGCAGGAAGTTGACCATCAAATCGGCGTCCGCCAACGCCTCCAGGCCGGGAATGTTGTCGGCGGCAGGGTCGATCTCGCCGGCGTCGTTCAGGCTGAACAGCACGGTGCAGTCGAACCCGTGCCGTTTGGCCAGAATGCGGGCCAACGCGGGGATCGTCTCTTCGGAGCGGTACTCGTGATCGCCGGCGATCAGGACGACCTTCACGCCCTGCCCCGGCCCGGCGTCGCCGGCGTAGGTGAGGGGGGCGGGAGCCGCGTCGGCGGGGGCCGCGGCCAGCAGGGCGGCGAGGAGGGGAAGCGCGCTCATCGTCTTCGGTCCGGGGAAGGAAGGATCGGAGAATCCCAACGGATCCCGCTCCGAAACGCCAGCGTCGCCGGGCCGCCGCGGCCTCTCCCTCACCCGCGGCGCCTCAAAAAGAAATCGGCCCGCCGAACCGTCGGCGAGCCGCTGACAACAAATCCCCGACTAGGGGACGAACTCGACGGGACCGACCCCTGTATTTGTAGCATTACCGTGGTCACCTCACGAGGAGGCGACGCAGAATCCGACGCATCTGACTCACGGGCCCCCGCAGACCCGGGTCTGGCCCGCCTGGTGGCCGCGTGGCCCCACTTGCCTACGGTGGTGCAAGCCGGCGTACTGGCGATGGTAGAGGCGAGCGCCAGGGCTCGTGAGTCTGGCGAGGGCGAGCCGTAATCGGTGCGAGCGGCTGACAATGCGGCCACACTCTCTCCGCTACAGTCGCCACTTACGCTCGACTTTCTGCTCATCTGTGCCGACCGCTGACGCTCTGTTCGCGCTATGCGAAATGCCTCCTCAGCAACGGGCGCGGACCCGTGCCCCCTCCCGCGGCACGGGAAGGAACTGCTTACCCGAGAAACACCTTCCGCCGGTGCCATCGCAGACACTTCGGGTCCGGCCGGTTCGCCTCCACGTTCGGCAGCCGCACAGCTCGCCCGGCGTAGTCCGCCAACGCCCGCTGGTCCGGGGCCGCCTCCCGGAAGTACCGGTCGCTCGCCACCAGCACCGTCAGGTCGTCGGTCAGCGACCACAGCCCGTTGTCGAATAGCCAGTGAGGCAGCTTCGACAGGGCGATGCCGTTCCGCGGGGCGTTGTTGCGGCTGGCGGCGTGGGCGTGGATGTGGGCCGCGTCCACCGGCGAGCCCACGTCCACCGCGTCCAGCCGGTAGCCGGTCAGGGCGCGGGTGTAGTCGTAGGAGCTGAGCACCGTCAGCCGGAACCGGGCCGCGTTGCCCAAGCTCGGTGTGGCCTCGGGGCATAAGACTCTCAGTGCTTATGCAACGTGACCTTCAAGCGACCTGAATGGAAGCATTAAGACGCGAGACCGTCAATCAACCCCTGACACCCCTGACAGTTCCAGCCGCCTGCTTTCGCCGAGCCCTCGCGAACATCCACTGACCGTGGGCATTCATTCTGTTCACCGACCTGCTGCCCGGACCATGTCAGCGTGCCCCACTCCTACGACCGAGGCAAACGACTCCGCCACACCCGGGCGCCCCGGCTGCGGGCGAAGTACGGCATCGAACTGACCCGCACCGTGCTAGGGCACAGCGACATCGGCACCAGCGAGATCTACGCCGAACGCGACCTCGCCGGCGCCGAGCGGGTGATGCGGGCGGTGGGATAACGGTGGGGGGCTCTGAAAGATTCGCCGGACGATGCTTCGACTGCGTCGCTGCGTCGCCCGGCGGGCCGGGGCTGGCGCGGCGACGCAGCGATGAGCAGGGTTTGGCCGAGGTAGCCTGTGTCGGTCGGCAACGGCGCGGTGAACTGCGTGTCATCACGCTATGCCGATCGTCGACCGGATGTTCTGTGTGCGCTAAGTATGCGGCTAAGCGGCGGAATCCGAGGCGGAGCAGGGCGTGCCTGTCGCTACAGAGTTCCCATGCCGACGGGCGTAGGTTCGCTTCTCAACTTGACCCGTTCGAGGATTCGGTCCGCCATCTCGACGTGCAGATCGACGCCCGTGCCGACCGCGACGTCGAGCGTCACCGCCAGCCCGTACCGAACCGCCCCCGAGAATCTCCCCGCCGCTTCTCTGCAGTGAACGTGGAAGTCGGCCTCGTCGGCGACGGCGAACGGCCGGTGGTGCTCCCAGACGGCGTGCTCTACGGTCCCCCGCTGCGACGCCTTCTGGTTCAGGCTCGTCCGCTTCACGTCGAGCGGGTCCTCTTCACAGTCCCGGTCGCCCGGCCGGGTCATCCAAAGGTGCGCCTGCCGGTAAGCTCGGTGTCGGACGTTGATCGGGCTGTTCCACGCCAGCGTCGCCGTCACCCGCCGCTTAATATTCGACGCGGCGGGGATGGATGCGGGCAGCGGCAACTTATAAGCGTGGGCCTCCCCGCCCTTCAGCACCCCCGTGGCGACCGCGGTGACGCGAGACGGGGTGTTGAACAGGACCTTCTCGGGATCGACAAGCCCGTAACCGAGGAACCGGCTGAACATGTCCTGCTTCAAGAAGTAGGACACCTTTTTATCCTTCGTGCTGACGAACTCCTCGAACTCCTCCATGAGCGTCTCGGTCATCCCGCCCCACGACGCCCCGTGGACGAGCAGGGCCTTGAGCAACACGGCGACGCCCTCGGGGGAGATCGATCGCGTGTCGCCCGTGCGGGTGCCGATCTCGACGACACGTACGGCGGCGAGCCCGGCCAGACGCGAGGCTAACGCCGCCGCGTTACTCGACCCGCGGGTGTGGATCGCGTGCCCGGAACCCTTCCCGGGCGGCGGCGGGGCCGCGGTCAGCTGTCCCGGGGGGCGGGTGTAGTTGCTTGAGACGAGCCGGGTGACCCCGTCCGGCGCGGTGCCGTAATCGCGGTCGTACATCACCCGGCCGCCGGGCATCAGGATCTCGGGTTTCACCATCCGGCCGAAACCGGTCGCGACGGACGCCTGCGGGCTCGGGAGGGCCGCCCCCTCGAACAGATCGAACCGCCGCCGGTCGTGCTCCGAAAGCGTCGAGGCGTCGCTGTGGTGCGACCCGACCGTGAGCGCGTTGATCGCCTCGGCCGGCGCGAGGGGTCGCCGGTGCCGGCGGACGTCCCACAGCGCCCGCAGCACGGCCCGCCGGCGTTTCGCGACGTCAGCCGCCTCCCAGTCCTTCGGCGACATCGCGACGTCGATCTTCTCTGGGTGGTTGCCCACGCTGACGACGAACAGCAGGTCGTATTTCCGGGCCAGCCAGTCGAGCAGGCGGGCGAGGGGGCTCATCTCCCACAGGAACGGGCGGTCCTCGTCCCCCAGCGACAGGTTGACGACCTTCACCGACGGGGCGACCGGCTCCGGCCCGTCCTTCATACGGACGACGGCCCGGTGGATCAGGTCGACGATCAACTCGTCAGGCGGGAACTGCTCGGCGAGACCGCTCGGCGTACTCGCCGGCTGGGGCAGGAGGACCGGCCGGACGTACAGCTTCGACGGGAGCGGCTCCCCCCGGTCGTTGAGGTCGCCGTGGACGATCAGGGACGCCATCGCCGTGGCGTGGCTGCGGTGACGCACCTCGACCTCCGACTGCCAATCGTCCGGGTCGTCGAGGACGATCCGCTCGTGCAACGCGTCGTGGGCCTGCATCGGCACGCCGTCGAGCAATGCGACGACGGGCGGCGCGTCCGGCAGCGGTTCACCGGCGGCCTCCTGAACCGGGTCGGGCGGCTGCGCGTCCCCGTCGTCGGCGGGCACGGCGAACGACGTCTGCGGCCTCGGCCGGAAGAACATGACGCCCTCGCACCGCAACATGGCGGTGTGGGTGTCGTCCTCGATCCCGTCCAGCAGTTCGCGGATGCCGTCGGCCGGCAGTTCCGCGAGAAGCCCGTGGTAACGGATCGCGGGCAGCACCGACCTCGTGACAATTTTCCCCCCGGCCTCCCTCACCAGCACCCGGGTCGCGGTCTCCGCGGCGGCCTGCCGCTCCGGCCGATCGTGAAACCATAACTCGATCTCGAACCGGGCGGCGTCCCGCCGCTCCTCAAGATCCGCGCGCCATGCCTCGACGACGCGGTTGTCCGCCAGGCGGTCCTTCACCTCCCACCGCCGGACGTCCTTCAGGAACTCGAACACGTCCTTGAACCGCCCCAGCCCGTGCGGCACCGCCCCCGTCGCCTTCCAGCTCCGCCATAGCCCCAGCACCGTTTCGATTGCCGCCTGCGTCGCCGATACGCCGTATATGCGGACGGGGATCGATTCGCCCGGCTTCTTTTCGACCGCGAACCCGTCCGCGGGCGGCGCCTCGTCCACGTCGATGTCGGCCAGCCAGTACAGCTCCTCCACCTCCCTGGCGGCCATCGCGAAATCGGCCACCTTATCGCCGTAGGTCTCGAACACCACGACCTGCTCGACCGCCACCCCGGACGGGTCGAGCGTCGCCCCCGTGAACCCGGACAGCAGCGCCTCCATGCGGGCGTCCAGCCGGCTCACCTGCGCGTCCCGGCCCGGCGGGACGACCTTCGGGCGGGGGCGCTGACGCTTCGCCCTCTCGATCGGGTCGGGGTCGGGGAACTGCAGGAGGGGGCGGTCGTCCATGGCGGCCAAGATAGCACCTGTTCAGGATGCCCGCGCCCTGCTGTCCCAGTCCCGCAAACGCTCCCGGACGATAGCCTTCACGTCGGCGTCCGGTTGGTTCAGGAGTGCCCTGCGGGCCACGTCCGTCACGAAATCCTCGAGCTCCGAGAAGCTGGCCCCGTCCAGTCTGCCGGCGAGCGCGCGGGGCGAGAGTCCCTCGGCTAGCCCCCGGGCACGCTTCGCCGCAGACAGGAACGCCTCCCGCTGGGCCCGCGTCGGGGCGGGCAGGTCGAGCCGGACCTGAAACCGCCGCCACACCGCCCGGTCGAGCAGGTCCGCGTGATTCGTCGCCGTGACCAGCAGAACGTGACTCGGCAGGTCGTCCAGCGCGAGCAGCAGGCTGTTGACGACCCGCTTGATCTCCCCCGCCTCCCGCGCGTCGCCCCGCTCCTTAGAGACGGCGTCGAACTCGTCGAAGAACAGCACGCACGCCCGCGTCCGGGCGGCGTCGAACAGGCGCCGCAGGCGGCCGGCGGTCTCCCCGAGGTAGCTCCCGATCAGCGCGTCGTACCGGACCCGCAGTAGGGGCGTGAGCAGGGCGTCCGCCAGCGCCTCGGCGACGCTCGTTTTGCCGTTCCCGGGCGGCCCCGCGAGCAGCACGCGGTGCCGGGGCTCCAGACCGTGTGCGCGGAGCAGCTCAACGCGGTGGTGCTCCTCGATGAGCTCGTCGCAGCTCCGCCGCAGGTCGGCGGTCAGCACGAGGTCGTCGAACCCGCGGCGCGGGGTGATTTCCTCGTACAGGTCGTCCGCGCCGTCGACCGCCCGCAGGCCGCCGGTCGGGATCAGCCCGTGCCCGCTCCGGGGGCGGGCCGACCGGAGGGCCGAGTCGAGTCGTTCCGCGAGAACGCCGTGATTCTTCGCCCGCTCCTCGGCGATGACGGCCTCCACCGCCCGACGAAAGCGTCCCTCATCCCCGGTGGTGCCGGCCCTTACCAGCGATAGCAACAGGTCGGATCGGGCCATCGACGGAGGGACAAGGCGGGCGGGGGAGGGCGGAACGGCGGGTGTCGGGGCCGGTATCGGCTGATCCGTTGGGGCGCTCCGGCTAATCCGTGCGCCAAGGGCAAAGTTTACCGGGTCGAGGCTGGGTGTACTTGGTGGAGCACAAGTGTACACGCGCCCCCTTGGGCCGCGTAGCGCGACATCCCGAGGCGTACTCCACCGCCCTCGGCGGGCGGCGGCTACTCGGCGCAAAGCGATCGAACACCTGAAGAGAAATTGCCGGAGGCGGCGAGTCCAGCCTGAGAAATGAACATCCCTGTGGGGCTGAGCATCGGCGGGGGGCGACCGGGGCATCTGCTCTGAGCTGCGTTGGCGAATCGCCCGGGAGGCCCAGACGGTCGCTCTTCGCACCTTGTCGTGAACTAAACGGGTGGTCGAGACGCCGCACTGTTGGGCGACCCGCCGGCTTACGAGCCGGCCCCTCTCCCCCAGTCGGAAGACCCCATGCCCGACCCGCCGCCCGTAGCGGCCTCCCATCTACCCCTGACGCCCCTGACGGTCCCGCCGCTCGCCGCCGCCGGTTCCTCCGGCCCGTGGGCGAACGACCTGTTCCCCGCCGTCCTGCTGCTCGCCCTCGGGGCGGCTCTGGTGGCCCTGGGGGCGTGGATCGTTCAGCCCCCACCCCGCCCCCCGCGGCCGCCGGACAGGCCGCCGCGGGGCCGAGGGGGCCGCCGCCGCAACCGCGGCCGGCCGCCCGGCCCGACCTCGCAATACGCGAGCCCCCCGCCCGACCCGCTCCGCCGCCCGCTGCGGCTGCCGTAGCGGGCGGCGTTTCTCCCCTCACCCGTACACGAAAGAGAGGTGGCCCCTTGAGCCACGTCGTCACGATCGAGACGAAGCTGAGAGACCCGGCGGCCCTGTCCGCCGCCTGCGTGAGGCTCAAGCTCCCCGAGCCGCAGCGCGAGACGGTGAAGTTCTTCGACGGCGGCGAGCACGCCGGCCTCGCCGTTCGCCCGCCGGGGTTCGTCTATCCCGTGCTGGTCCAGCCGGACGGGAACGTCCGCTGCGACACCTACGGCGGCCGCTGGGGCGACGACGCCTTCCTCGGCCGCCTGAAGCAGGCCTACGCGGTCGAGGCCGCCAAGCTGCAGGCGAAGGCACGCGGTCACCGCTGCACGGAGACCGCCCTGCCGGACGGCTCGGTGCGGCTGACCGTCACCGCCGGGGCCGCGGGTTTCGAAACCGGCAGCCAGTACGGGGGGCTCGCCTGATGAACCCCCGCATCGAGATCACCGTCACGCCTGAGGGCGAGACCAGCGTCCAGACCAAGGGCTTCGCCGGTCCGGCCTGCAAAGCTGCCAGTCGACCGTACGAGGACGCCCTCGGCACCAAGAGCGCCGAGCGGCTCACCCCCGAGTACCACGCCACCGAACCGGTCGCCCAGGCCGCCGAACAGCGGGCCTGACGCCGAACGATCGGCGTCCGTTCTTTTCCAACCCTCACCCACACGAAGGAGACGCCGATGCCGCGTCGACGGCGGGGCGGGCCCCCGCAAGAGCGATCCCGAAGCCCCGGTCGAGCTTCCCAGAACCCGACGGACGCTCCGCAGCCGGCGGATCTGACCGTCCGCCTGACCGAACTGGTCGCCGCCGCCTTCGCCGGCGTGCTGGTGACGAGCGACGAGCCGGAGGAAGTGCTCCGCGACCTCGCCCGCCTGTGCGGCGAACGCAAGTGGAACCTCGCCACCTGGACCGCCGACAGGGACGAAGAGGGCCCCGCCGACCCGCTCGCCGCCGTGAAGGCCCTGCCGGCCTCCGGCGACGGCGAGACGCCCTCGCTGTTGGCGATGGTGCACGCGCACCGGTACTTTCAGTCCGCCGAACTGCTGGCGGCGATCCGGGCCACGTTGGCCGCGGGCAAGACCCGCCGCACCTGCTTGGTCCTGATCCAGCCGACGGCGGACCTGCCGCCGGAGCTGAAGCGGGACTTCGCGGTCCTCGAGCACCCGCTGCCCGGCCGGGAGGAGCTCGACGGCGTGGCGAAGGGCGTCGCCACGGAAGCCGGCGAACTGCCCGTGGAGATGTGGGCGGTGCTGGACGCCGCCGCGGGGCTGACCCGCTCGGAGGCGGAGAACGCTTTCGCCCTGTCGCTGGTCCGGCACGGCAAGCTGGACCCCGACCCGCTGTGGGAGCTGAAGGCGAAGCAGCTGACCGGCTCCGGGTCGCTGACCCTCCACCGTAATGGTCCCGGCTTCGACTCCCTCGGCGGCCTGAACGCCCTCAAGGTCTTCTGCCGCTCCGCCCTGACCAACCGGCACCCGCACGCCGAGCCGAAGGGCGTCTTGCTCCTGGGTATGCCCGGAACCGGCAAATCGGCGTTCGCCAAGGCCCTCGGCAGCGAGGTCGGCCGGCCGACGCTGTCGCTGGACGTCGGCGGCCTCATGGGTTCGCTCGTGGGCCAGTCGGAGGAGAACACGCGGCGGGCGTTGGCGACGGTGGAGGCGATGGCCCCCTGCGTACTGTTCGTCGACGAGATCGAGAAGGCCCTCGCCGGCACGTCCGGCGGGCAGCACGACAGCGGCGTCGGCACGCGGATGCTCGGCACGCTGTTGAGTTGGCTGGCGGACCGCCCGCGGGGCGTGTTCGCCGTGGCGACCAGCAACGACGCCAGCCAGTTGCCGGCGGAACTGACCCGGTCCGGCCGGTTCGACGCGACGTTCTTTCTGGACCTGCCCGCCGCCGAGGAGAGGTCTCTCATCTGGGACCGCTACCGGGCGGAGTACGGCATCGACGCCGGCGACCAGCCCGCCGACGACGAGGGCTGGACCGGGGCGGAGATCGAGTCCTGCTGCCGCCTCAGCGCCCTGCTGGGCGTGCCCTTGAAGCAAGCCGCGGCCTACGTCGTGCCGGTCAGCGAGAGCGGCCGGGAGCAGTTGTCGAAGCTGCGAAGCTGGGCCGACGGCCGCTGCCTGGACGCCGAGGGCGGGGGGCCGTACCGGCGTCGCGATCGCCAGCCGCAGGGCGATCAAGAGCGGCCCCGCCGCAACACGCAGCGGAAGCCGCCGGGCGAGAACTACTCGCTGAACTGACCGCCGGTCCCGTCCGCAATCCCCTCTATCACGCCCCGGCATTTCGCCGGGGCGTTTTTCATTTCCCACCCATTACACCCACAGGAGCCGCCATGACGCTGCTGATCGGCCCGCCGCGACGCGGGCGAACCCAAGACGACCCGGATCTGCCCGACGCCGAGACGGACCACGGGGCCGCGGAGGTCACCGTGCTGGACGAGGAGCGGGATCACCGCGAACAGGACCCCGCCGCACGGCTGCGGGAGGACGCCGCCGCGGTGCGGCTGCACGTGAGTTGGCCCGGACTCAGACGCACCCTCAGTGCCGAGCAAAAGGACGAGGCGGCGAGCCCGTTCGACGCCGAGAGCGGCAGCCTGTCCGCCAGCAAGAAGCTGCTGGACACCAAGCACCCGGCCCTGCGGGCCGCCGCCAAGGTGCGGCACGCCGCGGTCAGCCACTGGAAGTCGGCGAGCCTGCCGTACCCGGAGGCCGGCGTCCGCCTGCTGCCCCGCACCGACCTGCCGGCGTTCGAGCGGCGGATGACGGACCTGCAGGCCGAACTGGCCGACGCCGCCGCGGAGGTCGACCGCTGCCGGGACGAACTGGTCTCCCGGGCCCGCCGCCGGCTGGGCGACCTGTTCGATCCGACCGACTACCCGCCCAGCCTCGCCCCGCTGTTCGGGCTGTCTTGGGACCTGCCGGCGGTGGAGCCCCCGGACTACCTCCGCCGGCTCAGCCCCCGTCTGTACCGGCAGGAGTGCGACCGGGTGCGGCAACGGTTTGAGCAGGCCGTGCAGTTGGCAGAGCAGGCCTTCGCCGCCGAACTGGCCCAGTTGGTCGAACACCTGCGGGAACGGCTCACCGGCGGCGAGAACGGCGGGCCGCGGGTGTTCCGCGACAGCGCCGTCGAGAACCTCGCGGAGTTCTTCCAGCGGTTCCGGCGCCTGAACGTGAACAGCAGTCCGGAGCTGGACGCCGTGGTCGCCGAGGCGGAGGGCCTGATGCGGGGCGTGGACCCGGCTGACCTGCGGGCCAGCACCGGCGTCGGCTGGCTGCGGGACCGCGTGCGGGAGGGGCTGTCAGGGGTGTCAGGGGCTCTGGACGAGTTGCTGACCGACGCCCCCCGCCGCCGCGTGCTGCGGAGCCCGCGATGAGCGGCGTCGTGCAGGAGTTGTTCGTCACCGCCGACGGCTCGGCTCGCGGTCTCTACGGCGAGCTGATTGACACGAACTCGATCGGCCGTTGTTCGATCGCCCGAGCCAGCCATGTGGAGCCGCATCCAGACGGCGGCTGGACCGCGGAGCTGTCCCCCAGCGGCGGGCCGGTCCTCGGGCCGTTCCCGCTGCGGAGCGACGCGTTGACCGCGGAGGCCGACTGGCTGACCCGCAACCTGCTGAACGGGCCGGGCTGAAACGCCCGGCGAGGACCCACTGCGACCGCCCCCGAAGCGGCGGATCGGCCCGGTGCCGGTCCGCCGCTTTCTCTTTCCCCACCTCCAACCATCACGAACAGGAGCACGTTATGCCCCAACACGAACTGAACCGGCGGATCGCCGCGGCGACCGGCGAGAGCGTCGGCGCCATCGCCCGGATGGGCTTTCAGCTGGACGGCCCGCCGAGCTTCACGCACCTCGACGACGACCTCGGCCCCATCGACTGGGACGCCGAGCAGGCCGCTCGCCGCAGCGACCCCGCCCGGTGCGGACGCGGACGCGTCGCCTTCCACTGAACCGAAGGCGGCTTCCTGAGCGGCGGCGGGTTCGTCCCCGCCGCCGGCCTTTTCCTTCATCCCCTGCACCCGAACACGAGAGGGCCGCATGCCCCCGATCACGCTGCCCCGGCGGACGCTGCACGCGTTCCGGACCGTGGCCAAGAAACACTTCGGGCTCAAAGCCCGCGACGACGGCCCCTGCGTCCGCGTCGACGCCGGCGGCGAAGGCGGAACCCGCCTCACCGCAGCCGGCCCTGACGGACGCGGCGTCAGCTTATACATCCCCGGCGATCGTCCGCCCGCCGGGCTGGTCCTGCCGTTCGATCTGCTGTCACAGGCCGGAGCCGCCAAGAACGGCGACGTGCAACTGTCCGAAGCGGACCGCGGCGACGCCTTGGTCGCCAACTGGGACGAGCGGGGCGTTCCCCGCAGTATCCGCGGCACCTTGGAGAAGAAGGACCGGGACCGGGCGGCGAACTTCGCCCCGCCGGCGGTCCCTGGGTGGACCGACCCCGGCGAGGACTTCGGCGACGCCCTCAGAGCCGCCTGCGAGGTCACGGACATCGAGTCGACCCGCTATGCCCTCGGCTGCGTGCGGCTCGATCCCGCCGCCGGGCGGATCGAAGCGACCGACAGTCATCACCTGCTGATCGCCCGCGGGTTCCGGTTCGGCTTCGGGGAGCCCGTCCTCTTGTCCGCTCCGCACGTTCTCTCCGCCGCCCCGCTGCGACGGCACGACGTCCGGGTCGCGTTCGTCCCCGCTGGGAAAGCCGCCGGGATCGTCGTGCTGTCGGCCGGCGACTGGACGGTCTGGACGCCGGAGGCCCGGGACGCCCGGTTCCCGGAGCTGGACCGGGTCGTGCCCGGCGGCGAGGGGAAGGCGAGGGTCTCCCTCAGCACGATCGACGCCGCCTTCCTGTCGGACCGCCTCGACAGCCTGCCCGGGGCCGGCGACGACCGGAAGCCGGTCACGTTGGAGGCGAAAGACGGCGCGTTCCTGATCCGCGCCGCGGAGGAAGGCGGCACGCCGGTGGAGCTGGCGACGGGATCATCGCAGGTCACCGGCACGGCGATCTGCGTGGCGGACCGCCGGTTCGTCGCCAGAGCGCTGACGAACGGCTGCACTGACCTGGCGATGTTCGGCCCGGAGGAGCCGGTGCGGTGCGACGCCGGCGGCGACGGTCCCGGCACGACGGTCGTCTTCGCCACGCTGGCCGGCGACCCGGTCCCGGCGAAGGACGCGGTGAGGCTGACCGCCAACGCCCCCGCGGCGACGAACCGGCAAACTGCCCCTGACACCCCTGACGCGGTCCGCGACGCCCACGTCACTCACCCCGCTCCCCAGAAGAGGGCCTCGCCCCAGATGCCTCGCAACCGCATCACCCAGAACCTAAACGGGTACACGACCAACCGCAGCAATGGCCACGCCGTCCGCGGCGACGAGAACCCCGACGGCCCGCCGGACCACGACGCCCTGCTGGAGCGGGTCTCCGCCCTCGGCGGCACGCTGTCCGAGGCGGCCTCGGAGGCCAGATCGCTGGCGACAGACCTCCGCAAGCTGAAGAAGCGGAACCGGACGGTGACCAGCGCCCTCGCCGGGCTGAAGCGGCTCGGCTCCCTGGTCGTCTGACGGGTTCCCGTTTCGCAATACTCGAAGGAGAGCGACATGCTGAAGCTGAACGCGGGCCTGTCCCGCAAGGTCGGCCTGCCGAACTACGGCAGCCGGGGAGCCATGGTGAACGTGGAGATCGAACTGCCCGCCGACGTGCTGAAGGACCCGGAGAAGTTGCGTCGGCAGGTCCGCGGCTGTTTCGAGACGCTGCGGGTCGCCGTCGACGAGGAGCTGGGCGTCACACCCGAGACCGGCGACGACGTGCAGGAGGAACGCTGGCGTCCGACCGCGGACCCGCGGCGGAACGACACGAACGGCCGCGTCCCCGACGGCACCGGCTACGCCGGTAACGGCCGCTGCTCACTGCCGTGTACGGAAAAGCAGGTGCGGGCGTTGCACGCCTTCAGCCGCAGGGCCGGGGCGGACTTGGCCGCCGAGTTGCGGCGTTTGGGCGTGACCACCGCGGAGGACCTGTCCCGCCGGCAGGCCAGCGAGGCGATCGACCGGTTCAAGGAGAAGGCGGAAGCCTGAAGCGCCCCCGCGAGCGACCCCGCCCCGCCCGGGGTTCGGGCGGGGCGGGGTTTTCGCTTTAGCCGTCGGCGATCCGGCGCGAGCTCGGACGCCCCGCCCCCGGCGTCCTCCTGCCGGGGCGGCGTCCCCACGTTCGGCCTCACGGGCCGAACGTCGCCCGAGAATCTTTGGCCCCGTTCGGGGACGGCCGTCGCATGGGCCCGTGCGGGGCCGCCGGGCCGCCCCGCCGCACCCCCCGACGCTCCCGCGACGAAAGCACGCTCTTTGCCCCGCCCCCCGCGTTTCTCCCCACGATCCGGGCGGCCCTGTCGCCGCCGCTCCGGCTTCACGCTGATCGAACTGCTGGTGGTGATCGCAATTATTGCGATCCTGGTCTCCCTGCTGCTGCCCGCCGTGCAGCAGGCCCGCGAGGCCGCCCGGGGGATCCAGTGCCGGAACAACCTCAAGCAGCTCGGGCTCGCCCTGCACAACTACCACGGCGTCTATAAGGCGTTCCCGGCCGCCCGGCTGTCGCGGTCGCCCAAGTACGGGCAGATGGTCGCCCTGCTGCCGTATATCGAGCAGGGCAACCTCGCCGGGATGTTCGACGAGACGGCCCCCGGCGGCTTCGCCGATCCCGTGAACCAGGAGGTGGCGAACACCCGGGTCGGCCTGATCCGCTGCCCGTCGAACCCCTCGGACGCCCCCGTGAAAATGCGGGAGTCCAGCCGGACCGGGCAGTATTACGGCGACTTCATCACCGCGACCGGCACGACGTCCGACCCCAACGACCCGACGATCCTCACCGGGCAGGGGAACGACTACTGGGTCAACCACGGCATTAACTCGTCGAGTTACGCCCTCTACACCGACTCCGGGGTCTCGCCGAACCCCATTATGAAGGGCGACAGCCCGAGCATGCGGGACGTGACCGACGGCCTGTCGAACACGCTGATGGTCGTCGAGCACGCCGGCTACGACCAACACTACGTCGCCGGCGTCGGCATGCCGATGCCGGAGTCGGACGTCACGCTGGACCAGCCGGGGTCCTGGGGCACCTGGCTGGGGTGGTGCGCCTTCATGATCCAGACCTACCCGAACTACACGCCGGAGACGTACCCGAAAAATCTCTCCAACATCCCGTCCGGCACGGAATGCGCGATTAATTGCAACAACTCGCAGGGCGTGTTCGGGTTCCACCCGGGCGGGGCGAACGTCGTGCACGGCGACGGCAGCGTGCGGATGCTCAACGAGAGCATGGACGGGGCCGTGCTGATGTTCATGGCGACCCGGGACGGGCGAGAGGTCTTCTCCGAATGACCCGTTCCGAAGGCCCCGCGGTTCGCCGCCGCGGCCCCCGCGGGCAGCTCGCCCTGCTCGCCGCCGCGGCGGCGCTGGTCGGCTGCGGGGAGGAGGCCGCCGTCTCCACCGTCGCCGGGCGGGCGCTGGTGGACGGGGAGCCGGCCGGGGGCGTGTACGTCGTGTTCCACCCGCCGGCGACCGGCGAGGGACCGCCGATCGCCGTCCGCACCGCAGACGACGGGACCTACTCCAAAACGCTGCCCGCGGCGGGCGAGTACGCCGTGACCGCCTTCTGGCCCGCGGTGATCGAGCGGGAGGAGGAGACGGTCGAGGGGCCGGACCGGCTCCGGGGTCGCTACCGCAGTCCCGGCCGGCCGGCCCTCACGGCGTCCGTCGCCGGGGGAAAGAACGAACTGCCGCCGATCGAATTGAAAACTCGATAGCGCCCGCGTTGCGACAGCCTTTTTTATCTCCCCGCATTCAATTACTCGGATCAGGTCGGCTCGGATGAAACTTCCTTTGTTCCTGGCGTGCGTCGCCTGCGTCCCGTGCCTCGGCGACGGGGTCGCCGTCGCGGCGGAGGCCCCGCCCGCGGCGGCGGCGGAGGCCCCGCTGGTGCGGTCGCGGCAGTCCGGGCCGTGGTCGGCCGTGGAGACGTGGGACGCCGGCCGCGTTCCCCAAACCGGCGACCGCGTCGTCGTCCGGGCGGGGCACCATGTGGCCTACGACGTGGATTCGCGGGAGGTGATCCGGCTCGTGCAGGTCGCCGGGACGCTGGAGTTCGCCCGGGACCGGGACACCCGGCTGGAGGCCGGGCTAATCTCCGTCATCCCGAGCGAATCGCCGACCGAGGAGGGCTTCGACTGCCACCTCTCCCCCGACGCCCCGGGGCACGCCCACGGCGGGGCCCACGGGGGCGCCCATGACGGGGCGCCGGACGGCCGTCCGGCGCTGCTGATCGGCGAGCCCGGGGCGCCGGTCCCGGCGGAGTTTTCCGCCACCATCCGGCTGCACCACGTCCAAGGGACGGACCCGCAGTCCTGCCCGGCCCTGATCAACTGCGGCGGCCGGCTGGAACTGCACGGCGCCCCGATGCCCCGCACGTGGGTCAAGCTGCAACGGACGGCGGAGGTCGGGACGACCCGGGTGGCGCTGGCTGAGCCGACGCCGGGGTGGGAGGTCGGCGATCAGGTGATCGTCACCAGCACGGAGCGGCAGCGGGACCGCCGCGGCCCCAGCGGGGGCTTCTTCGACAACGCCCAGACCGAGCCCCGCCGGATCGTCCGCCTCGGCTCCAAAGACTTCACCGGCGGCTACCCGCTGGAACTCGACAAGCCCCTGCTGTTCGAGCACTACGCCGACGGCGACTTTCGGGCCGAGGTCGCGAACCTCAGCCGCAACGTCGTGGTCGAGTCCGCCGACCCGGACGGCGTCCGCGGGCACACGATGATCCACGCCGACTCCGCCGGCTCGATCGGGTACGCGGAGTTCCGGCACCTCGGCAAGCGGGACGTGCTCGGCCGCTACAGCCTGCACTTCCACCTGTGCGGGACCGGCATGCGGGGCAGTTCCGTGATCGGGGCGTCCATCTGGGACAGCCACAACCGCTTCCTGACGATCCACGGCACCGACGGCCTCGTGGTGCGGGACTGCGTGGGCTACAAAAGCGTCGGCCACGGCTTCTTCCTGGAAGACGGGACCGAGACGAACAACGTGCTCGACCGCAACCTGGCCGTCACCGTCGGGCCGGGCAAGCCCCTGCCGGAGCAGGTCATCCCGTTCGACCCCAACCGCGGGGCCGGGTTCTGGTTCGCCAACTGCCAGAACGTGTTTACCCGCAACGTCGCGGCGGAGTGCGCGGAGTACGGCTACCGGTTCGACTGCAAACGGACGGACGACTTCGACCCCGTGTTGCCGATCCGGTCCTTCAACGGCACGGTCGAGGCCCGCGACACGCGGACGATGCCCTTCGTCCGGTTCGAGGGGAACGAGGCCCACACGATGAAGTTCTTCTGCATGAACCTGCGGGGCGTCACCCGGCCGGAGCGGGGCCTGGACATTTATAACCAGAACGTCACCCTCGCCCGGGAGGCGGCCGAGGCCGTGCCGACACCCGGCTACCCGTTCTGGATCCGCGACTTCCGCTGCTGGGAGGCGAACTGGGCCCTGCACCTGGGCGCCCCGGGGGTGTTCGTGGACGGGCTAAACGTGTTCCGCAGCGACGTGGCGATCTGGCGGTCGGTGATGGACCGGTCCGGGTTCCGCCGGATGACGACCCGGGAGATGCGGGTGAACGACATCCACAACCCGCTGAGCGTCGGCCTGCCGGACGAGACGGAGGAGGAGAGCGCCGCCCGCCGCAGCTTCCGGGGGGTGTCGAGCTTCACCGACGACCTGCCGCCGACGACGCTCGTCACCCGGGCGGTGCGGGAGGGGACCGTCGTCCGCGTCGAGGGCTCCGTCGCCGACGCCAGCGACGTGAAGCAGGTGCTCGTCAACGGCCGCCCGGCCCGCTCCACGCGGGACCACTTCGCTGAGTGGGAGGTGGCGTTGGAGGCCCCCGCCGGCGAACCGCTGGAGGTGGTCGCCGTCGCCGAGGACGTCAACGGGCTCGTCGAACCGACCCCGCACCGCCTCACGGTCCCGACCGGCCCGACGCCGCGCCCGATGCACAGCGCCTCGGTCGACTGAGGCGGGGCCCGGCAATCATCCACAGCGGACAGATTTCGTGAGGGCCGCACGGATCGGCGCCGACTCCCGGTCGCGAAGTCCGGCGTTCCCGCGACCGCACGCTCTCGAAGAGCCCGACGGCCGTGGCCGAGTCCGCGTCGTCCGGCGGGGTCAGGTCCCCGGACCTCGGCGTCCCCGCCGACGACGGCGGTGAGTCGCGGGTCGGCCGCCGGCCGGGCCGCGACGTACCGGGCCGTCGCCGCGGCGACCAGCTCCCGCTCGGGGGCGTGGTCGCGGTCCCGGTCGCCTTCCGCCCCGCCGGACGACTTCAGGTGCGTCACGGCAACAACGAGGTTTAGGGCGGGCACGTCCGCGGCGAGAAATACGCGGTCCCCGCCGATGCCCGCGATCCCCTCCGGGTCGATGCGGTCCAGCTTCCGCTCCGGCGGGTAACCCGGCCGGCCGTTGCCGTCGCTCCCGCTGTCGTACTCCAAGGCGTTTGTCATCGGGAAGCGGGACAGGATCGCGACCTCCAGGCTGCCGTACTCGGCGTCGTCGTTCGGGTTAAAGTCGCTCACCACCACGTGGTCCGGCCCGGTCGGCAGCCCGTCGCCCTGCAGGTGGGCGACAACAAAATCACGCCGCGGATGGGCCGGGCGTCTGCAACTCGCAGCACGCTCCAAGAACATCCCGATCCATGCGACGACTGCGTCGCTGCGTCGCCACCCGGCTCACCCCAGCCCCAGCTTCGCCAGCCCCAGCTTCGCCAGCCCCAGCTTCGCCAGCCCCCGCCACCGGTACTCCGACCGCGGCCAATTGCCGACGAGGTAGCCCACCTCGGCGCACCCCGCCCGCCCGTCGCGAAACGCCCGCACCGTCGCGGCCATGGTTTCGGTCGAGCCGCCGAGCATGCCGACGGCCATCACCGCCGCCAGCTCCCGGCGGGAGAGCACTCCTGTGTCGCGACGAGCAGCCAGAGGTCTTCAGAGGGCGCCCCGGCGGCGGGGCTGGGCCGGGGCCTCCCACGGCGGAGGGCGGAGCGGTTTCACAGTTTCACGGCCACACGGACAAGAGAGAGCGGAGCGTGGAATCCCCCTCTACCACTTCATCTTTCTGAAAAGTTGTGAAATCGTGAAGGGGGCGGTTTCCTTCAGTCCTGGTTGGGAAAACGCCTTCACGTCGGTTTCACGCGGGCGGGGTCGCGGCGTGAAACCGTGAAGCCCCCCCGCCGGAACCGGCTGGACCCATCGGCTTCACCGACGTTGCCGACGAGCGCTCCCGTTCAGCACGCGGCGGAGCGACCGGAGGCCGCTCCGCCCGGTCGCTGGAAGGCGGAGGCGTGCCTCCTCGAGCCCGACAGAGTGCCGCCGGCCGGGGCACTCCTGCCGAGGCCCACCCGTTCCGCCGTTCCGGTCGAAAGAGAACACCCCTCCAAGGTTTTCTCCGCAACCCTACCTCTCTCCTTCGTATTCGGCGGACAGTGGAACAGGAGGCGGTAACCCGATGTCTGACTGAGGGTTACGTCGTTCCGGAGCCGGCCTCCGCGGCGGAACGGGCCGGAACGGCCGGAACAGCGTGGGCAGCGACTGGCCGTGCGTGCCGGGGATCGCCCCGCCCTCAACGCCGCCTCCCGCCGCCAGTCCTGAACTCCATGGCCTTTCGGGGAGTCACTCCTCGGGCCCGCTCGGCTTCGGCCGCGAAATCCATGAGGCGATCTCGACGCCGTCCGCGTTCCGGACCGTCAACGCCCGCAACCGCCCCTCGACACGCGAGGGCATCCCCTCCCCGAACGGCTCCCATCTGGTCATGAAGTAGTCCGGGGCCGCCCTCGGGGCGCCCCCGACCCCCATGCGTGTCAATTCAGCCTCCTTGACGGCGTTCAGGTCCTGGAGCGGGTCACGCTCGGAGTCGGGGGGGATCTTGAACCACCCCTGGGCTTTCTGGGGGGCGTAACGGAGGTCCTCGACGACGATCTCGGCCCGGCAGTCGCCCGCGTTGCGGAAGATCGCCTTCATCGCCTCCGGGTCGCCCTCCAGCGACACGGCCAGGTACGAGGTCTCCGCCTCGAGGGCGTAGACGATCCCGTCCAGCTGCCGGACCTGCTCGACCTGCCAGGGGTCGACGAACTGGACTCGGTCGTCCTTCGTCAAAAACCCCCGCTGCGGCCCGACGGACTGTAGGGCCAAGCGGTCGAACGCCCCGCCGCCCACGCCGTCGCCGTCCGCCCTGAACAGCTTGAGCGGCAGCTCCATCCCGAGGGCGATGCTCGAGCCGCGGTCGTCCAACACCTTGACGGCGTGGGGCACGACGTCCGTGAGCGAAAAGCGCCGGCCCGCGAGGTCCGCCTTCCAGTCCCCGAGGCTCTTCTCGACCTCGAGTCGGTCGAACTCGTCCCCCCGCTCCGCTTTCTCCTGGTTGTCGATCGTCCTGTAGCGGACGAAGGCTTCGAGCTGGCCCGTCCACCAGCGGGCGTTCCGGTCGTCGACCGGGCGATCGGCCCCGACGTCGTTCGCCTTCATCTGCGCCCGTAAGTCCTCCGCGTCGGGCCCCCCGCCGGCCGCCCCGCCGGATCCGCCGCACCCCGTGCAGAGCCCGGAGAGGAGGAGGGCGGCGGCGGCGAGGCGGTTCGTCGGCGTCGGGGCCATGGCGTTTCGACCGTCGGGCGGGCGGCGGATCCCGCGACCGCGGACCGTCGTTCGGCGACGCTACCCACGCCGTCGGTGCCGTGCAACCACTTCTGTGGGTGTCGCCCCCCTGTCCGTCGGGGCGACCTTCAGGTCAGGCGACCGCCATGGCCAAGAAGAGCACCCCGACCCGCCGCGTCGACCCCGAGAATCAGCCGGAGATCGTCCGGCGGTTCGCCGCGAACCTGCGGCGGCTGCGGCACGAGCGGGGCCTGACGCAGGCGGAGCTGAGCCGGCGGGCGAAGATCGCCCTGAGCTACGTCGGCCGGCTGGAGGCCGGCACCTCCGCCCCGGGCATCGACCTGCTGGACCGGTTGGCGGGGGCGCTGGGGGTGTCGCCCGCGGATCTGCTGCCGACCGACGACGACCGGCGGGACGAGGTCGCGGCCCTGCGGCAGCGGGCGGGGGAGCTGTCGGCGACGCTGGTGGAGACCGCGGGCGCGGACACCCTGCGGATGCTCAACCCGCTGCTGGCCCGGCTGATCGAGGGGGAGCGGCGGGGCGGGTGAGGTCAGACGCGGGGCGAGCTCGGAGCGGTCGCTCGTTGTCAGGTGGTCGTGCCTCGGCCGCGGCGGAACGACAACGATGACGCCCCAACTGAGCCGGAAACCGCTCCGTCTCTTCACCCACCCCCTCCGTCCACCGAAGCCGTTGGTGACGCGGGCGGCCAAACACGGCAGCGCGGCCGAGCCCGCAGGATCCGCGGCGTCAGCCCGCCCTGGAGAGTTTCACTCTCTGAGAGGAGCAGGAAGCAAGGACCTCGCGATTGGTTGTGGTCCTACGGCAGCGGAACCCGAATCAGCGGGACGACCTAGCTCTGGTCGCCGGCGTCGGCCGCGTGCCGTTCAGTCTTATTGCGACCCGATATTCGCCGATCGGTCAGCGGAGTCCTGCCCGTTCCGACTCCCTTGATTGGTACGCGCCCTCTTGCCCTGTCCGACCGCACGTCAGCGAGAAGTGGCGGGCCGCCGTGTCGCCCCTGACCGCGATCACTGCGGGGCGGTTGCAGGAAGGCGCCGGACACTCTCGCCCAACCAACTAATTCGTCACGCTCGACCCGCCAGCCCTGAGTGCCGTTCCGAGGGCTTGTGCACGTCGAGCACGCCGACGAGTCCGTCGGTCAGACGGCGCTGATCCACAAATTATCTGCCGGTCGCGTCCTGCAGCTAATTCACGAGAGAAGTGCAGCGGTTTTTGCTTGACGTTCTAGGCCCTGTCTGACGGGGCGAGGAGGCGGAGATACCGCCGGAGCATGGCCAGATGAACGACCGCGGGGTAGCCCGCGGCCAGCTTCTCGACCCGGTGCGCCGCCCGCCGGCTCTCCCGCAGCCAGCCGACGCAGCGTTCGACGGCGCTCCGGCGGCGGTACGCCTCCCGGTCGAAGCGGGAGTTTGCCCGCTGGTCATTGCGAGCCGGGATGACCGCCCGCGCGCCCCGGCGACACGGGTACCGCCGGATGCGGGCATAGCTGTACCCCTTATCGCCGGCGACCGCCGCCGGGCGGGTGCGGGGCCGCCCGCGCCGCCGAGGCAGCCGGACCTTCCCCGGCACGGCCTCGAACTGCGTGCTCTCGTGCCGCTGCCCGGCGAGGACGACCGCCGCCAGCGGCACGCCGGCCGCGTCGGTCACCAGATGCACCTTCGTGCCGTACCCGCCCCGGCTTTTGCCGAGGGCGTGGTCGGCCGGCTCGCGGGGCAGATCAGGCCTCCGCCTTTTTCCCCCCGGCGGCGGACCGCCCGGCCCGCACGATCGGCGCGTCCACGCACCACAGGTCCGTCGCGATCAAGCCCTGCTCGTCCAGTTTCAGTTGCAGGACTTTCAGCAGCCGGTCGATCGTCCCGTCCCGGCTCCACCGCCGGAATCGGTCGTAGACCGTCCGCCGCGGGCCGTAGCGGTCGGGCGCCTCCCGCCACTTCGCCCCGGTTTTCAGGGCCCACAGGATCCCGTTCAGCACGGTGCGGTGGTCCCTCCACCGACCGCCGCGGGCCCGACCGGCCGGCAGGTGCGGCTCGACCAGCTTCCACTGGGCGTTCGTCAGTTCTTGCCGCCGCCGCACCGTCGTGGCTCCGTCGGGACAGGGCCGGAAGCGTACGGGCGGGACGATCCGTCAGACAGAGCCTAGTCGGGCATGACGAAGACGACCGGGCCGCCCCGCGCCCCGGTCGTCGCTCATAGGGTTGCCATCTCTCGCGTAGCCCGCCGAACGGCCTCGACTCTAGGGACCGGCGGGTTGACCGTACGCGTCCGCGACCGGCTTCGCCTTTAAGCTATGGCTTCCTACTCTGAGATGACCTCGCCGGCGATTCGAATCTTTTGTGGATTCAATCCCGGCGGGTTCCCCGTTGAGAAATAGTCCGAACGCTTTCTACCGAAGCGGATCGCCGGCCGCCCGGGCGGCGGCGAGGTACTTCGCCGGCTCCGCGTGAACCCGTTTGATGCAGCCTTTGCAGCAGACGTAAACCGTCCCGCCCTCGACCGGCACCTTCCAGGGGGCGCCCATCGAGCCGAGCGGCTCGTCCATCACCGGGCAGACCCCCTGGGCCGCGATCGCGGCGGCGTCGGCCTGCGTGGCCGGGGTCGCCGGCGGGGGCGGCAGCAGGGCGGCGTACTTCGCCGGCTCCGCGACGACCTTCTTGATGCAGCCCCGGCAGCAGACGAACACCGCCCGGTCGCCGACCGGGATCTTCCACGGCGTGCCCATCGAGCCCAGCGGCTCGTCCATGACGGGACAGTCCTTCTGGGCGGCGATCAGGGCGGCGTCGGCCTCCGTCGCCCGGACCGGCGTGCCGGCGGTCAGCGGGGCCGCGGCCCGCGGGTCGGCGATCACGACCGTCCCGCGGACGACCGCCCCGTTCGGCCCGGCCCCCGGCACGCCGGCGAACCGGGCGGCGAAGGACGCCTCCCGCCCGACGGCCTGCGACAGGTCCAGCGGCAGCGACACCAGGTTCGCCGGGGCGTTGCCCCCGGCGGCCGGGTACAGGTCGTACCGGAGGCTCTTCGGGTTCCCGGCGACCCGCAGCGACATCGCCCCCCGCACGCCGTGGGCGGCGACCGGTCGGCCGTCGGCGTCGGTCAGCCAGAATTGCGCGCCGCCGGCGTTCAGCACGGTCTCGCAGCGGACGCTCCCGACCGCGGTCACTTCGCCGCCGTGGGCGGACCGAGCGGGTGAAGCCGGGCCGGGGGCGGCGTGAACGTGAGCCGCGGACCCTGGGACGGCTTGGGCGGTCGCGAGGGCCGGCACCAATAGCAGGGCGGCGGAGAAGGCGAGTCGTCTCATCGGGAAGTCCTTTCGGAACGGGGCCGCACGATTCGCGTGCGGCCGGACGGTGAAGGCGGAGGCTCGCACAAACGGCCCCCGGTGAATACCCCAGTCGGGTATTAGTGAATGGGCCGGCGTCAGACGGCGGGGGACGTGAGCGGGGCCGCGGCGGGGCCGCCGAGTTCCTCCGGCGGCGTGTCCTCCACGCCGGCCCAGTGGCGGTCGGTGAGGCCGGCTTTCAGCTTGAATTCCTTGAACCCGCAGAACAGCACCGGCACCACGAACAGCGTGACCAGTTCGACGGTCATCCCGCCGAACACCGGCAGGGCCATCGCCCGGGCCACGTCGGCCCCGCGGCCGTCGGCCAGCAGCACGGGGACCAGGGCCAGCACGGTCGTCGCGGTCGTCATCAAACAGGGGCGGATGCGGCGGGCGCCGGCGACCACGGTCGCGGCCCGGATGTCGGCGACGGTCCGCAGTCGGCGGCGGGTGAAGACCTGATCGAGGTACGTCGCGATCACGACCCCGTCGTCCACGGCGATGCCGAACAGGGCGATAAAGCCCACCCACACGGCGGTGTTCATCTCCGTCCCGGCCAGCGCCAGACAGATCATCCCCCCGCCGAACGCCACCGGGATGCCGGCGAACACCGCCAGCGTCAGCGGGACGGCCCGGAACTGGAAATAGATCAGCAGCAAATTAATGCCGATCACCAGCGGGACCAGCCACATCAGCCGGCGGTTCGCCTCGATCTGATTGCGGAAGCTGCCCACCAGTTCGAACGAATACCCCGCCGGCAGGTCGAGCCGGCCGTCGGCGCCCTCCGGCCGGGCGGCGGCCCGCCGGAGCGACTCTTCGATGGCCGCGACCGCTTCGAGGTCGCCGACGGCCCCGTTCGTGGCGAACGCCACGTGGGCCACCAGCCGGGCGTTCTCGCTGCTGATCGCCCCCGGCCCCCAGGTGGTGGTCAGCGTCGCCAGTTCCGACAGCGGCACCGTCTCCCCGTCGTGGGAGACGACCGGCAACTCGCCCAGCTCGTCGACCCGCTCCCGCAGGTCCCGGCGGTAACGGACCCGCACCGGATACCGTTCTCGGCCCTCCACCGTGCGGTCGACGTTCATCCCGCCCAGGGCGGTCTCGATCACGCGGTTCACCGCCTCGACGCTCATCCCGTAGCGGGCGGCAGCCTCGCGGTCGACGGCGAACTCGACGTACGGTTTGCCGAGCACGATGTCCGGGTTCACCGTGCCGGAATTGACGTACGGGCTCTCTTTTAATTTCGCCGCGACGGCCCGGGCGGCTTTGGCCAGTTCGGCGAGGTCGTCGCCGTAAATCCGCACCGCCGTGGGCGCCTTGATGCCGCTCTGCAGCATCACCACGCGGCCCTCGATCGGCTGGAGGGGCGACGCCGGGGTGACGCCCGGCAGCGTGGCGACGGCGTTGATCTCCTCCCACACGTCCTTCCCCGTCACGCCCGGCCGCCACTGCTCCCGGGGTTTGAGCATCACGTAGGTTTCCACCATCGCCGCCGGGGCCGGGTCCAGGGCGCTGTCCACGCGGCCGATCTTGCCGAGCACGTTCTCCACCTCGGGGATCTGCCGGATCAGCACGTCCTGGGTCTGCAGGACCCGCATCGCCTCGGAGAAGCTGGCGGCGGGATAGAGGGTGGGCATATAGAACCAGCTGCCCTCGTCCAGCGCGATCCAGTCGTCGGTGGAGAGGCCCATGAACTGGCTTTTTGCGTTCAGATAGCCGGGGACGGCGTTGAGGTCGGCGCCCAAGACCGCCGCCCCCCGCTCGACCGGCTTCAGCACCGTGCCGAGCCCGAACCACGCCCCCAGCCCGAGCAGGACGATGAGGCCGGGGGCGAGCAGGAAGCTCCCTTTGTGCCGCAGGAAGAACCGCAACGTCGGCTCGTAAACCCAGACCACGAGCCGGCTGACCGGGTTCTCGTCGACCGGGCGGAGGCGTTCCCGCAGCATCAAATACCCGACCGCGAACCCGGCCGCGGCGGCGGCGAGGACGACGTGCACCGGGGACACGGCGTACCCGCCGCCGGGAAACAGTTCGGCGGTCAGCCACGCCGCCGCCCGGCCGCCCCAAACGACCGCCGAGGCCGCGAACACCGCCGCCCCCACCAGCCCGGCCCACGCCGCGGTCCACCGGGACCGCCGCCGCCCGCCGAGCAGCAGCCGGCAGGCCGGCGGGACCAGACACACGGCCACGATCAACGCGGCGACGATGCTGAACGTCTTCGTCCAGGCCAACGGGGCGAACAGTTTATAATCCCGGCCGGTGAGGAAGAAGACCGGCAGGAAGCTGACGACGGTGGTCATGACGGCCGTGAACACCGCTGGGGCGACCTCTCCCGCGGCCTCCTCGATCACCTCGACGCGGGAGCGGTCGTCGGGCTTCGCGGTCCACTCCGCGAGGTGCTGATAGACGTTCTCCGAGACGATAATCCCCATGTCGACCATCGTGCCGATCGCGATCGCGATCCCGGCGAGCGACATGATGTTGGCGTCCACCCCGCCGACTCGCATCGCCCCGAACGCCAACAGCACGGCGATCGGCAGCGTGCCGGCGACGGTCAGACTGCTGCGTAGGTGCAGAAGAAAGAGGAGGATCACCGCGGCGGTGATCGCGATCTCCTCCCACAGGGCCGTGGTCAAGGTGGCGACGGTCTCGTCGATCAGCCCGCTGCGGTCGTAGACCCCGCGGATCGTGACCCCGCCCAGGGCCGGTTCGATCTGCCGGATCTTGGCCTTCACCCGTTCGATGACGGCCCGGGGGTTCTCGCCGTACCGCATGACGACGACCCCGCCGACGGCCTCGGCGCCGTTCAGGTCGAGCGCCCCGCGGCGGAAGTCCGGGCCGAGCTGCACGTCGGCGACGTCCTTCAAACGGACGGGAACGCCGCCCCGCTCCGCGATCACGGTCTCCTCCAAGTCCTGCACGGCGTCGCCGTCGCCGCCGATAAAGCCGCGGCCGCGGACGAGGTATTCCAGCCCGCCGCTCTCGACGGTCTTGGCCCCGACGTCCCGGCCGCTGCCCTTCACCGCGGCGACGACCGCGTCCAGCGGCAGGTCGTGGAACCGCAGGCGGTCCGGGTCCACGTCCACCTGATACTGCCGAACGTACCCGCCGATCGAGGCGACCTCGCTGACCCCGTCCACCGCTTGTAATTCGTAGCGGACCACGAAGTCCTGCAACGACCGCAGTTCTGCCAAGTTCGTTCCGCCGCCGGGCGGCGGTTGCAGAACGTAATAGTAGATCTGTCCCAAACCCGTGGCGTCCGGCCCCATCCGGGGCGTGACGCCGTCCGGCAGGCTCGCCGCGGCGACGCCGAGTTGCTCGCTCACCCGGCTGCGGGCCCAATAAAAATCCACGGAGTCCGCGAACGTCACCTGCACGAAGCTGACGCCGAACAGGCTCTTGCCCCGTACGCTCTCCGCCCCGGGGACGGCCAGTAAATTCACGCTCAGAGGGTAGGTGATCTGGTCCTCCACGTCCTTCGGCGACCGGCCGGGCCAGTCGGTGAGGACGATCACCTGGTTCTCCCCGACGTCCGGGATGGCGTCGATCGGGACGGCGTTCACGCTGTACGCGCCGAACCCGACCAGCCCCGCCGTCACCAGCAGGACGATCAACGGTTCGCGGACGCAGAAGCGGACGAGGGCGGTCAGCATGGACGTCTTTTTTGAACTCACTACGGTCGAACTGGGGACGAGGCCCGGCCCCGGCGAAATTTAAATCCCTGTGCGCTCATGCCGAGCGGACCTTCAACTCGGGAGCGCCCGGCGTCGCACCCGGGAGGCGGCAGTCACGCGGACGCGGGTTCAGCCGAGTCGTAGAGGTGCGCCGTCCCCCCCCGGAAAGTGATCCGACGCTGGAACCGCAACCCGATCTTCTCCGCGACGCGGACGGACGCGAAATTTTCCGGGGCGATGAACGCGGCCACCCGATCTAACCCGAGGTGACGACGGCACTGGTCGAACGCGGCCTGCGCCGCCTCGGTCGCGTACCCCGCTCCCCGGTGATCGGCGCCGACCCAGTACCCCAACTCCGCCCCCTGGTAGCCTTCGACGGCGTACCAACCCACGGCGCAAACGCCGATCCGCGCGCCGTCGGCTTTCTTCGCGACCGTCCAGCTGAAGGCGTTGTTGGCGAGGTCGCTGACGAAGCCGAGTTCGGCCCACCACGTCGGGGCAGGCGATCGGCCCGGCCACGGCTGGCCCAATTCTGCCGACGGGAAGATCCGGGCCAGGGGGACCAGGTCCTCCGCCGCGAGCGGTCTGAGGACGAGGCGGTCCGTGTCGACCGCGCCAGTAGCGAGCTGCGAGACGTCCGGCTCGCAGCCGGGGGCCTGGGGCCGAACCTTCGCCACGGCGAGGCGCCCCGCCTTTCCCGCCGCACGCCGCGCGAGGCCCGGGGAGGAGACCGCCCAAGCCGCCATGCCCGGCAGGTCGCCGGCTTTTCGGCGGGCGGCGTACCAACGCAGCAGACGTGCGGACGAGAGCGTGCCGGCGCCGCCGGCCCCCGGGGGCTCCCGCGTCGTCGTCCGTGCGGCGAGTGCCGCCGGTGTTTTCGCAGCGCGATCGACCATGGGTCTCGTAGAACTAAAAATGGGATTCGGACTGTCGAGTCGTCGGTCGAGTCGGAAGGGGGCGTCACGCGGCGAGTCGTCCCGCCGCGGCGGCCCCCCCACCACGCTCAAGATCAGTTGCGTCCGCCGGCCGCCGCGGCCGCGGCGACTTCCCCGACCTTCTCCCCGCAGGTCAGCATCTGACCGCCCCAGTAGGGGTTCCGCAGGGCGTCCCGGGGGAGGCCGCCGGGCTGGAGCCAGTCGCCCCCGCCGCCCTCCACCATCGGGCAGTAGAAGTGGGTGAACGCCGCCCCGGAGTCCGGACCCCGCACCGCCGCCGACAGCCGCAGCACGGCGTGGCTGAGCGGTTTGAACGCGACCCGGGCGGCCTCCAGGTCGTCCGTTTTGAGTTCCGCCGCGTGCCGCTCGATCACCGCGACCTGATCGGCCGCGGCGGCGAGGTCGGCGGCGTCGAGCCGGTCAGCGGCCGCGGCGAGCGCGGCGACCGCGTCGGCCGGCGGCGGTTCGTCCGCGGCCAGCGCTTTTTGGACGTCAAAATAGGCGGCGAAGAGGGCGTCCAGTGCGGTTCCTGCGTTCCCTTCCACCTTCAGGACGGGCTCGTCCGGCAATGCCAGCGGCCCGTCGGCCGACACGGGGGCCGACGCCTTCGCCCGGGTGGGATCGATCAGCGACGGATTGCCGGCGAGCTGCATCTGGGAGTCGATCAGGAAGTTCCCGCCGGTCGCCACCTGCTCGCCGGCTTCCAGCCCGCCGAGGACCACCGTGCGGCCGCTCGCGGTGGGGCCGAGCTCCACGTTCCGGATCTCGAACCGGCCGGGCTCGGTCTCGACGTACACCACGCTGTTCCCGCCGGCCCGGAGCACGGCGTCGCGGGGCACGGTGAGGACCTGCCGGTCCGCGGTGCGGCTCTCCGCGAAGCCCAGTTCGCTGGCGGGCACCAGGTCCATCCCGCAGACCGGGCACTCGCCCGGCTCGTCCCGCACGATCTGCGGGTGCATCGGGCTGACGTACTTCATCGCGAGGTCCGGGTCGTAGACCGGCTCGTCCGGCCCCGGCGGGACGGCCGGGACCTCGACCACGGCGGCGGCGAGGTCGCCGGGCCGCAGCCGGCCGTCCGGGTTCAGCATCTCCACCCGCACGCCGACGGTGCGGGTCGTCGGGTCGACGGTCGGGTCCACGAAGGCGACGCGGCCGACGAACTCCTCGCCCGGCAGGCTCCGCAGCGTCGCCCGCACCTTCGTGCCGAACCGCACCGCGGCGGCGTCCTCCGGGAATAAGTCGAGCATCAGCCAGACGGCGGAGAGGTCCGCGATCTTCAGAATCGGCTCGCCCCGGGAGACGTACTGCCCCTCGGTCTTCAACTTTTCCACCACCGTGCCGCCCAGCGGGGAGCGGATCCGCAGCCGCGTCTCGGCCGACCCCCGCTCCCGCAGGGCCTCGATCTGGTCGGCGGTCATGCCGAGTTCGATCAGCTTGTCGCGGGCGGCGAGCGCTAATTCTCGGGTGAGTTGATCGTCGGCGTTCGCCCCCGCGGCAAGGGCGTCCCGAGCCGATAGATATTCTCGCTGGGCCGTATACAGGTCCGGGCTGTAAAGCACGGCGAGGTCGTCGCCCTCCCGCACCGGCACGCCGACGTAATCGGCGAACAGCCGTTCCAGCCGGCCGTCCACGTAGGCGGCGATGGTGGCGTCGCGGCCCTCGTCGAAGGCCAGCTCGCCGACCGTGCGGATCCGGCGGTCGAGGGTCTCGAGCGTCGCCTCCGCCGTTTCGATCCCCGCCAAACGGCGGGCCGCCGGGTCGAGGGTGACGGAGACGCCGTCCCCCGCCCCGCCGCCGGCGGACTTCACCAGTTCCATTCCGCAGACCGGGCAGCGGCCGGGCTCGGAGGACGGCGGGGTGCACATCATCGGGCAGATGTACTGCTCGCCGTTCTCGTCGACGTGGGCGTGGTCGTGCCCGCCGGCAGACGGGCCGTCGGTCGGGACGAGCTCCATCCCGCAGATCGGGCACTTGCCGGGTTCGTCCTGCCGAATTTGGGGATGCATCGGGCAGGTGTATTCGACGGCGCCGCCCTCAGAGGCGGCGACGGTCCCGCCGTCGGTCAGCCAGCCGAACCGCTGGGCGACGCCCACGCCGGCCAGCAGGCCGACCAGGGCGAACAAAAAGGCCGCCGTCCGCACCGCCGTGTCGACCCACCACCGCCCGCCGGACCGCGTCGCTCCCGCCGTTGCGGACGGCGGGAGCGGGGCGGTGTCGGACGCGGGGGCACGCTGCGCCGCCCCGCCGTCGGGCGGGGGCGACGCGGCGGGTCGGGACAGTCGGCGGCGGAGGGCGGCGAACATCTCGGGGGCTCCTCGAGTGAAGCGGGAGTAAAGACGGTGACTCAGGCATCGCCGTGGTCGTGGTCGCCGTGGTCCATATGCATCTCGTTCTCCGTCTCGCCGGCCTGGGCGGCGGCGAGCTTTTCGGCTTTCTCCTCCTCGGTCAGCTCCTTCCATTCGGGAATGCACTTCGCACAGCAGAAGCCGACCGTTTGGCCGTTCCATTCGGTGGTGACCGCCGGGTCGACGTCGCCGCCCATTAGCGGGCAGGTCTCGTTGACCGGTTCGGAGGCGGCCGCGGGCGTGGCGGCGGGGGCGTCGGTCGCGGTGAGGTCGCCGTCGGTGGGCGGCTCGACGGCACAGCCCGCCGCGAGGGCGGTGAGGGCGGCGACGGACAGGGGCAGCAGGGGGCGGAAGGTCATCCGGAGGTCCTTCGGAAGGGGACGGGAGCGGGACGGAGCGGCCCCCGTGCGGGGCCGCTCCGGCGACCGCGGCGGACCGCGCACGGGTCGCCGGGGCCGGGAAGAGAACGTGACGCACCACAGCGCCGCGAAAGCAGAAGGGACCGGGCGCAGCGGGCGCGCTCCGTCAGCCCCGAAGAATGGCCGCTACGTGAGCCAGACGCTCAACACGAGCTGGGCGAACCGCGACGACCGCACGCACGCGGCGGCGTCGCAATCGAATGCGACGGACAGAGGGCGGACCGCGTCGTCCGGCCGGCCCGCCGGGGGGGCGTCGACGGCCTGCACGACCTGCCGCGGACCCGGTTCGGGCGCGACGGGGGCCGGCCGAGGCGCCCCGCAGCCGCAGACGTGGGTGGACGGCTTGCCGGCCGTTGGGCAGGCGCCGCACCGGCAGTTCTCGCCGCAGCACCCGCGGGCGGGTCCGGCCGATTCGACCGACGCCGCCTTCGCTCCACAGCAGGCGTGGGGCGCCGCGTCGGCGGACGCCGAGTCCGGGCGGACGGCGTCGTCCGCCGCCGTCACCGTACAGGGAGCGGCCGGCAACGCCGACGCCGGCCCGCCGGCGAGGCAGACCGCCAGCGCCAGGCAAACTGTAACGGCGGTGCGGAAGGCGCTCAATGCGACGGTCGGCAGGGGACGAAGTACCCACTGAGGGTATCCCGAGCTTCGCACACTGAGCGGATAATGCAAGACCGATTTCGCCGCCGACCGTCGCTCGCGCTGGCGTCGCTGCCATTGGCGGGGGTCGTTTCGCTCGCCGGGGGCTGCGTCGCCGACGGCGACTGCTGTCGGCAGACCGCCGCCCGGCCGATCGCCGCGGAGCGTCCGGCGCTCGCCGCACGGTCGGAGGGCGAGGCGTCCGCCGTCCGGCTCGCCGCCTATCAGGACGGGGGGGCTGAGCCGCCGGCGGATTCCTTCTTCGACCCGCTCCTCGACGCCCCGCAGGACCGTCCCGGCGGCCGACCCGGCCCGGAGACCGGGCGGCCGGAGACCGGCGACCAGGGCGACGAGTTCGCCGACCCGCTGCTGGACGCCCCCTCCGGCGCCACGTCCGCGGACGCACCCGCCGCGGCGCCGCCCGGGGGGGCCGACTTCGTCCCCGGAGAGGCGCCCGCCATCGGTTTGGACGAGTCGGCGAGCCTCGCCGTCGCTCGGTCGCCGCGGGCGCGTGCCGCCCGGGACCGCGCCGCCGCGGTCGCCGCCCGTCTCCCGCAGGTGACGGCGCTCGACGACCCAATGGTGATGAGCACGAGTTACCCGCTCCGCGATCAAGCGCTGCAGACCGCCGGCGGTCGCATCCAGACCGGCGTGCAGGTCACGCAGCGGCTGCCCTGGCCGGAGAAGCTCGGCGCCCGCGGCGAGGTCGTCCGCCGGGAATACCAGGCCGCCCTGACGGAGGCGACGAGCGCCGAACTGGACGCCGCCCTCGCCGCCCGAACCGCCTGGTTCGAAGCTTGGTACGCCGACCGGGCCGTGGAGGTCACGCTGCGTAACCGGGAGTTGCTCGAACAGCTCCTCGACGTGGCCGTCGCCCGGGTGCGGACGGGCGGCGGGCAGACGGACGTGTTGCGGACGCAACTCGAAATCGACCGCCTGGACGACCGCCTGCTGACGTTCGGTCGGCAACGGGACCTGGCGCGGGCGGACCTCGCCGCGGCGCTGCGGTTGCCGCCGGGGGCGGACCTGCCCACCGCGGCCGCGGACCTGCCGCCGCTCGACGCCGCCGCGGAGGTCGACGCCCTGTTCGCCGCGGCCCAGCAGTGCCGGCCGGAGTTGCAGCGGATCGGCTGGGAGATCGCCCGGGACCGGGCCCAGCGGCGGGTCGCCTGTCTGGCCGCGAAGCCGGACTTCACCGCGGGTCTCGGCTACGCGGTCGTCACGGAGGAGGACGCCCTCGCCGGAAACGCCAACGGCCGCGACAACGTCTCCGTGCTGTTCGGCCTGACGCTGCCGATCTACCGCGACAAGATCCGGGCCGGCGTGGCGGAGGCGGACCGCCGCATCGCCGCGGACTCCCGCGCCCTCGACGCCGAACGGGACGACACGCTCCGGCAGATCCGGCGGTTGGCCTTCCGCCTGGAGACCCTTGCGGACCAGCTCGCCCTGCTGGAGGACCGTATCCTGCCGCGGGCGGAGCAGACGCTGGACGTGAGCCTGGCGGACTACCGGGGCGAACGCGTCGGCTTCACCGAGGTCTCTAACAGTTACGCGGACCTGTTGCGGGTGGAACTCCAACGGGCCCGCCTGCGGGCGGACGCCGGCGCCGCCCTGGCCGAGTTGGAGCGGGCCGTCGGCTGCGATCTGACGACCGTCGCCCCGTCGGCCGTCGCCCCGTCGGCCGTCGCCCCCCCGCCGGCCGTCGGGACGCCGGAGCCGCGACCGGCCCCCATGCCGGCGCCCGCCCCGGACCCGGCGCCCGCTGTCGGAGACGTGCCGACGCTCGCGCCCGGCCTCGCGCGTCCCGCCTCCGACTCGGCGGCCGACGACGGATGGCGGCGAAACGACTCTTTCAAGTGAAAACGATCTTCCCAAGTGAATCGGGGTCATACCCCCCCGCCGTACGCCCCGATACTCCCCTCACCCGTTTCCGCCCCGATTGATCCGATGTCTCGCCCCCACGCCCGTTCGCCCCGCCGCCTCCGTCGGGGGGCGACGACCCTTGCCGCGGTCGTGCCGCTGGCTCTCGGGGGGGCGGCGACCGCTCAGGACGGGCCGGCGACCGCGGACGGCGCCCCGCCCCCGCTGCCGACCCTGCCGCAACGCCCCGCCGACCCGGGGATGTCCGGCGACATGGGCTCCGGCGGCATGAAGCCCGAGGGGCCGCGGCCGTTCGTCTCCGAAGAACCGACGGCCGACCGCCGCGTGCCCCTGCCGCGGCCGGTCGCCCCCGCGGGCCGCCCGTCGGACGCGGCGCTGCGGTCGCAGCACGGAATGGCGGGTGGCTGTTGTCTGCCGTTCGGCCCGCCGGCGCCCTGCGGGGTGGGCCCGGCGGACCGCTGCGTGGGGCTGCCGTACACGGGCTTCCTTTACTACGGCACGCCGGCCTGCGACGACGACTGCCTGAACCGCACTTGGACGACGAACACGGCGGGGCTGGGCGAGCCCGCCGCCGCCAAGGTCGCGGGCCACGCCCGCCGCCACGAGGCGGCCCCCCGCGGCCGACGCGGCTGGCTGCCCTGGGGCCGCTGAGACCGCCCCCCGCCCCCCAAGTTTCCCCGTACGGCCGCCCGCCGCGGCCCCCCCCCCGGACACGGACGTCCCGATGCCCCGCCCCCTGCTGTTCTCCCGCGTGGCCGCCTCGGCCGTCGCCGCGAGCCTGTTCGCGGCACCGGCCTGGGCCCAGGACGCCGGCCGGGCGTCTCTGGACGGTCCGACGCGGGGCCCCGTCGCCGCCCCCCCGCCGGTCCCGACGGGCGGGAACCTGCCCGTGCCGGCGGACATCCCCGAACTGGCTCCCGACGACGACGACCCGGTCGGGCGCCGGTTCGTGGAGCCGCCGCCGGTGCCGACGGCCCCGCCGGGGACGGGTACGGTCGCGGAGCGGGGGCGGAACGCCGCGTTCGCCGGCGCCCCGCTGACGCTCGACGAGGCCCTCGAATTGGCCGCCGCGAACAACCCGACGCTGGTGCAGGCCCGGGCCCAGGTGCAGGGCACGCTGGGGCTGGCGGTCGAGGCCGGGCTGTGGCCGAACCCGGTCTTCCGCTACGTCGGCGAGCAGATCGGCGTGGACCGCGAGGGCGAGACGGACACCCCCGGCGAGTTCCAGGGGGCGACGATCACGCAGCAGTTCGTCACCGCGGACAAGCGGGACATCAGCCGGGCGAAGTTCCTGCAGCGCACCCGGGTGGCGGAGTGGGCGGCGGTCGCCCAGCAGTGGCGGGTCTGCAACGACGTGCGGGTGCACTTCTATCAGGCGCTGGGGGCGAAGGAGACGGTCGCGATCCGCGAGGACCTGCTCAAAGCCGCCGAGGACGCCGTCGTCACCGCCCGGGAGCAGTGGAACCTCGGGCAGTCCACCCGGTCCGACCTGCACCTGGCCAACGTCGCCCTGCAGGAGGCCCGTCTCAATCTGCTGATGGCGGAGAACGACTATCTGGAGCAGTTCCAGACCCTCGCCTCCCTGATCGGCCTGCCGCTGGAAACCGGGGCGGTCGTCGGCGAACTGGACGGCGAACCGGCCGAGATCGACTTCGAACAGGTCTACCAGGAATACCTGGAGGAGGCGCCGCAGGTCGTCATGGCCAAACAGAAGCTGCGCGAGGACCAGATCACGCTGAAGCGGGAGTTGGTCGAACCGATCCCGAACGTCTTCGTCGAGGCGGGCAGCGGCTACAACTTCGAGGCGCTGGAGACCACGGCGGTGGCCAGCGTGCAGCTCGAAGTGCCGATCTTCGACCGCAACCAGGGCAACATCCGCCGGGCCGAGTCGGACCTCGTGCGGCAGCGGCGGGAGATCCAGCGGACGGAGATGCTGCTCCGCCGCGATTTGGCGACGCAGTACCGCCGCTACCTCACCGCCCGGCAGCACGTCGAACAGTTCGCCGAGGTGATCCTGCCCGAGGCCCGGGCGGCCTATAAAAACCAGCTCGACGCCTACGCCGAAGACCGCCAGCAGTGGCCCGAGGTGTTGGCCGTGCAGAGCAGCTACTTTGACCTCCGGCAGCGCTACGTCGGACACCTCGTCGCCCTGCGGACCAGCGAGACGCTGATCCGCGGCTACCTGCTTCGGGACGGTCTGGCCGTGCCGGTCGCGCTGCCGCCCGGCCATCTGGACGTGACCGCCCAGCCGCGGTGATCCGGTCGTCGTCCCAGAAACGGTGAACCCCCGCATACCCCTGCGGGGTACACTGCCCCCGCTCGTCTCCTCCCTGCCGCACCGCGTGATGTCCGCTTCCGAAGCTCGTCGCTCCTTCCTCAAAGCCGGAACCGCGGCCGCGGCCGGCGCCTTCGCCGCCCGCGCCGCCAACCCGGCCGCCGCGCAGGAGAACCCGCGGCAGGACCCCACGCCCGCCCCCGGCGCCCCGACCGATCCCCCCGGCGAGTCGCAGCCGCGGGACGAGAACGACGTCCGGGCGGAGTACGACGGATTTAACCGCTACGTGCCCAGCCGCGGCCACGACCCCGACTCCAAGTGGTACATCGGCAAAGAGGTGCCCGGCTTCCGGAAGCGCTCCGACGGCCCGGCCCCGTTCGTCGCCCCGGACCTGGAGAAACTGCCCCACACGGTCGAGAACGGCTGGAAGGTCTTTCACCTCACCTGCGAGCCGGTCCGGCGGGAGTTCCTGCCCGGGTACTTCATCAACGTGTACGGCTATAACGGGTCGATGCCCGGGCCGACGATCGAGGTGACGCAGGGCGACAAGGTCCGGATCGTCGTCAAGAACGACCTCCCGGAGCCCACGGTGCAGCACTGGCACGGGTTCGAGCTGCCGGTGCAATACGACGGCGCCGCCCACGTCACCCAGAACATGATCCCGCCGGGGAAGGAATACGTCTACGAGTTCCACGTCCACGAGGAAGGCACGTTCTTTTATCACTCCCACGTCGCCATGCAGGAGGCGTTCGGGATGGTGGGGTGGTTTATCGTCCACCCGAAAACCCCGTTCGACCCGCCGGTCGACCGGGACTTCGGGCTGATCTTCCAGAACTTCCGCATCGACCCGATGACGACCGTCGTCGACAGCTGGGGGATGGACTTTAACTGGCACACGATTAACGGTCGCAGCGGCCCGTACACGACCCCGCTGGTCTGCCGGCACGGGGAGCGGGTGCGGATCCGCATTATGGACTTCAGCCCGATCCAGCATCACCCCATCCATATGCACGGGCACACCTTCTGGGTGACCGGGCACGAGGGGGCGAGGATTCCCAAAACCGCCTGGGTCCCGCGGAACACGGAACTCATCGCCGTCGCCCAGGCGAGCAACCTCGAATTTGTCGCCAACAACCCCGGCGACTGGGTCCTGCACTGCCATATGGTCCATCACATGATGAACCACATGGTACAGCACGTCGGCCCGCGGCTGCGGGGCCAGGCCGACACGGACCGCTATACCGCCGACTTGGACACCCGCCCCGCGGTGGATTTGAACTCCAAGGCCCTCGGCGACGTCCCGCCCGGCTACCCGCAGATGATGCAGGGGATGAAAATGGACCCGCGGGCGATGGAAAAGGTCTGGAACCGGCGCGAAATGAAGGGGATGCGGGCGACCGCCCCGAAAACGCTGCACGGCCTGTTCACCGCCGTCCGCGTGCTGCCGGACGACCTTTATCACCTGGTCATGGAGACCGACGAGCCGGTCGAGAAGGGCGCCGTGTTCGCCGAGATCGTCCGCCGGTTCGGCGACTACGGCCGCTACGACTGGGCCCCCATGATGGACATGGGCGGCGAAATGAACGGCGGCGGGATGAACGGCGGCGGGATGAACGGCGGCCGACGGACCCGATGAGCGAGGCGCTGCCGCGAATCGCCGGCGGGGCCCTGGTCCTGCTGGCGGCTTACGACCTGTACCGCACGGTGCTCGTCCCGCGGGGCCGCGGCGGGCCGGTGACCCGCGGCGTGTGCCGCGGGGTGTGGGGCGTCGCCTCGCGGGGCGGGGACCGCGTCAGAGCGCAGGCCGGCCCGCTGACGGTCGTCGGCGGCGTCGCGGCGTGGGGGGCGCTGTTGGCCGTCGGGTTCGCCCTCGTCACCTGGCCGGCGTTGGGGGCGGAGGTCACCGCCAGCGGCGACGCCGCCACGCCGACCGGCTTCCTGACGGCCCTGTACTACTCCGGCTTTAACCTCACGACGCTCGGCACCGGGGACCTCGTCCCCCGTACCGACGCCTACCGCCTGTTGATGATCGCCGAGGCGGGGGTCGGGTTCACCTATCTGACGTTGGCGCTGACCTACGTGATGTCCGTCTACGACGCCCTGAAACGGCGAAACGTCTTCGCCCTGGGCCTGCACCAGCGGACCGGCGACTCCGGCGACGCCGCGGCCTACCTCGCCGGCGCCCTCCCCGGGCCGCCGGCCGCCGCCTCGCAGGACCTGACGACGCTTTCGGAGGGCCTCGCCCGACTGTACGAGGCGCACCATTTTTATCCGGTCCTGCATTACTTCCGGCTGCCCGAACCGCGGTACGCGATGGCCCGGGTCCTGTTCGTGACGCTGGACGCCGCCTCGCTGATCCGCTCGGCCCCCGACGGGCCGGACGCCGAGACGCTGGCGGAGTCCGCGGCGGCCGAGGGGCTGTGGCGGGCGGGGTTGCGGCCGGTTCGTGAACTCGCCCCGCTCTTCCTGCCGGACCGTACGTCCGACGAAGCGACGGATCAGTCCGAACGCGACCTGTGGCGCGCCCACTACGACCGGTCCGCGGCGACGCTGCGGGCGGCGGGCGTCGCCTGTCGGGCGGACGACGCCGGCTTCGCCCGCTACGCGGAACGGCGGGCCGAATGGGACGCCGTCGTCCGGCGGTTTGCCACGTTCATGGCCTACGACTGGAACGCGATCGCCGCGCCCGCTTCCGGGGGTTGAAGTGGGCCGGTGGGGGCCTGATCGGGCCGCGAAAGGGCACCTGCTAAGTCACCCCGGCGCTCGACTGCGGGTGCGGGCCGACCGGGCGGCGACGGGGGAGATCGGAAGGAAAACCGGATACCCTAAGAGGGTATCCCGCCCGACCGTGCGGTGAACCCCTGTGTCGGCGTTGCGGGGGCGAGGAGATGCTAGGTGAAGCGTGGGCCAGGTTGGTCCGACGCGCCGCTCGCCCTCAATTCGGAGCCCTCTGATGAATCGTCGCCACGCCCCCGCCGCCTCCGGGGCCGCGGGATCGACCGCCCCGGCCGGCCGCGTCTTCCGGACCGTCGCCCTCATAAGGGCCGGACGGGCCCGCCGTCTTCAGTCTTCTTCTCGCCTGTTCTACGGTGCCGTGGCGGCCTTCGCGGTCGTTATAGCGGTCGGCGGGACCGAAGCTCTCGCTCAGGAGGGCGGCCGGTCTTCGGTCGAACGTCGCCTGCACCCCGGCCGCGGGTTCTTCTCCAACGACGCCGCATCTCGCCGCATCGGTCACGCGCTGGACTATTCCCGCGGTCTTCAACGGTACGGGGGATACGTGGCGGAACCGTCCCGCCCGATCGTCGTCGGGCCGGGTCGGTCGGTCCTCATTACGCCCTCGGCGGTTCAGCCCCGCGCGCCCCAGCCCGGCGTGGGGCAATCCCGCGAGGTCCGGCCGGCCCCGCGGCCCGACAGGACGGCAGTCACGCCGAGCGATGAGTTGGTCACGACCTACCTCCGTGAGGTCGGACGGAATATCGCGGGCGCCCGGGAACGGCTCCAAGAGGTCTCCGCCGACGCCGAAGCGGCCGGCGACGAGGCCACCCAGGCCGAGCTGAAGTCGATCGGGGACCGGCTCGCCGCCGCCGCCGCCGAGCAGCAAAAGTGCATGGAAGAATGTCAATCAGAGACGATGGACATGGCCCGGATCGTGGAGCGGTGCCGGGCGATCACGGCGGCGCTGGAGAAGGCGAAGGCTCAGCACGACGAACTGATGAATCGCCTCTACCCCGCCGACGACGGGCTGACGGCCCCGGCGGATTGAAACGGTCGGTCGCGCCGCAGGCGCCGCCGGACCGGACTGATGACCAGCCGGGACGAAGCGGCGTTCGCGGCGTCGCTGCCGCCCCAGAACTGGAGTCGCCCCGTCACCGCGCTGGCTCCAGACGTCACGAATGCGCCTTCGCCGGCACGATCCTGTACAGAATCGCTTGGTGCGCTGAAAGGACGTCGTGCCGTGCGACGCGACCGTTGCATACCGGCCCAGGGTATCGTAAACAGGTCGGCGCCGTGCCGAGCGGGAGAGCCCCCTCTAAAATTATTTTCAATCGTACCCGGGTGTAGGTTCTGTTGTCGCCCCCTCTCATCTTGCAGACAGCCATGTCGATCCCCGCCGCTCGTAGGTCCCGCCCGCAAAAGGCCGTCGCCGCGGCTTTTCTTGCCTGTGCGGCCGTCGCTGTTCCGTCCGTCGCCTCCGCCTGGAATCAGGACGCGACGCCGAACGGCAGCCCCCACGCGATTCATGCCGCTCAAGATTCCTCCGAGCCGCTCGCTTCGCAGCTTCATGAGTTGCGAGCGAAGGTCGCTCAGTTGGAGGCGGCGTTGAAGGAAAAGCAAGCCCCGTCGACGACAACCGGCGGGGGCATGGCCGGGATGGGCATGGGGGCCATGCAGTCAGGCCGAGCCCAAGGGGGCATGAACACGGGAGGGATGGAAGGCGGCGAAACGCCCATGATGGGCGGCATGGGATCTCAAGGAATGTCCGGCATGGGCATGGGCATGGATGGCATGGGCATGATGTCCAAGGGCGGCATGGGCATGATGTCCGGAATGGGTTCCATGCAATCCGGCCAAGGTGGGTCGGGCATGGGCGGCATGTCCGGCATGGGCATGATGGGGCGGATGCCGGGGACTGGGCAGATGCAGATGCCGTCGGCGCTGCCGGGATTTCCCGGCGCGTCACATATATATCACATCGGTGCGACGGGATTCTTTCTGGACCACGCCGGGCGTCTCGCGTTGACGGGCGAGCAGCAGGCCGGGCTGAACCGCATTAAGGAGAAATCCCTGCGCGACCGAGCCGCGGCGGAGCGTGCGATCGAGGAAGCGGAACAGGAACTGTGGACGCTGACCGCCTCGGATCAGCCCGACGCCGCGAAGATCGAAGCGACGGTGCGGAAGATCGATGAACTCGGCGGAGACAACCGACTGGCGTTTATCAGAGCGGTCGGCGACGCCGCCGAACTGCTGACGGAGGAACAGCGTCAGTCCCTCTTGGGAAGCGACGCCCCCGACCCGGGCGGGGTCGACCGTCACGACCCGTCGAACTGATCTGTCCGATCGACGTCTCGGGGGAGCCGCCCCCCCGTTTTCATGAGGAGATCTATAATCAATTTTCTCTGGCCGCACACGAGGCACGCGGTTTTTGCGGCGGCATGCGTCGCCTCGGTCGCGCTCGCCAAGCCCGCCCCCGGACAGGTCTCGCCAGAAGAGCACCGGCGGCATCACCCGGAGCGGTTCGGCAACGAGGCCGGCGATCCGGACGCGCGGGGGGACGGGCACGACGGGTCGCACGGCAACGCCCCCGGCCCCCCGGGCGACGACTTCGGGCGGAGCGGTGACATGTCGGGCGGCGGGATGATGGGCGGCGGGATGATGGAGCGAATGGGCGCGCCGCCGCCCCGGGAGATGTACCCGACGCTGATGGGTCTGCCCGACCTCTCGCCGGAACAGCGGGACGAGGTGGAGCGAGAGGCGCATCAGCGGATGATGCGCGGAACCGCCCTCCTCTCCGAAGGACTGGACGCCCTGCCCGCCGCCGCGGAGCGCGACGACTTCGAAGCGATGCAGGCGGCCACGACTCAAATGCAGGAGGGGCTGGCTCAATTCGAGAGCGGGCTGGCCGCGCAGCGGGCCCTGCGCGACGGGGAAGCCCCGCGAGAGGTCGCGCTGCACTGGTTCAAGCGCGAGATGAACTTGCTGCCGCCCGCCCCGGAGGACGTCGGCTTCCGGTTCTGGGGCATGGGCCTCTTCCACACCGCCGTGATGGCGCTGCTGGTCGCGTTCGCCGCGGCCATGCTTTGGATGTATTTCTTCAAAATGCGGCGGGCGGCGGCGCTGCTCCGGGATCTGACGGGCGGGGCGGCGGGAACCGGAACTCCCGCCGCCGCGTCGTCCGTCGCCGCGTCGTCCGTTGCTTCGGCGGCGGCGTCCGGCCTCAAGGGCCCGGCGTCGCCCGAGAAGCCGCAGAAGTGGTCGGGAAATCTCCGCGTCAGCCGGATCTTTCAAGAAACGCCGAACGTCAAGACATTTCGCTTGATGAATCCGGCCGGCGGGGCGCTGCCGTTTCGGTTCCTTCCGGGACAATTCCTGACGGTGACGGTGTCGCCGGACGGCAAGCCGGTCAAACGCAGCTACACGATCGCCTCCTCGCCGACCCAGCAAGATTACGCGGAAATCACCGTCAAGCATGAGGATGGCGGCGTCGTCTCCGGCTACCTCGACGACCGGGTGGAATCGGGCGATCTGCTGGAGGTCTCCGGGCCGGCCGGGGCGTTCGTCTTCACCGGCCGACAGTGCGACTGCATCCTGCTGATCGGCGCCGGCGTGGGCGTGACGCCGCTGATGAGCGTGCTGCGCTACCTCACCGACCGCAGTTGGCCGGGCGACGTCTTCCTGCTGTACAGTTGCAGAACCCCCGACGACATTATATTTAAGGAAGAACTAGACTACCTCCAACGCCGCCACCCCAACCTGAAGGTGGTCGTGACCGTTTCCCGTCCCGAAGGCACGTCTTGGGAGGGGCCGAAGGGGCGGATCAGCAAGGAGCTTATTACGCAGTCGGTGCCCGATCTCGAATCGCGGTACGTGCACGTCTGCGGACCCGTGCCGATGATGGAGGCGGTTAAGCGCATGCTGGTCGAACTCGGCGTGCCGCGGGAGCGAGTCAAGGTCGAGGCGTTCGGCCCGGCGCTGGGCAAGCCGGAGCCCGTCCCCCGCACGGTCGAGCGGGGACCGGACGAACGGGCGGCCCGGGCGAATTTGCCCACCGTCCGGTTCGAGGTCTCCGACAAGTCCACCCCGCTGCCGCCGGACGAGCCGATCCTGGACGTCGCCGACGAGATCGGCGTCGAGATCGACAACTCCTGCCGCGTCGGCACCTGCGGGCTCTGCCGCGTCAAACTCCTGTCCGGCGAGGTGACCCAGGAGGTGACCGACGGCCTGGAGCCGGGAGACGAAGAAGCGGGGATCGTCCTCGCCTGCCAAGCGAAATCGACCGGCAACGTCACGGTGGAGGCGTGAGGCGATGGCCCCCTTCTCCCCGACAGGCGGCCTTTCGCAGCCGTTCCGGCCCGGAGGCCATGATGAACGACCGTGAACGCCTGACCGTCAGCGGATTAGTCGTCCTGCTCCTCCTTTTTTGGCTGGGCTTCCTCGTCCACCGGTCCCCCCGATTCGCCGGCAGCTTCTGGGGCGGCGCGCTGGCCGTGTCCGGCTCGACGTTGATGCTCGTCCCGCTGGCCTACCTCGTCGTGAAACGCGTCGGACCGCTCAAACGGCGGGTGACCCGGCACGTGTCCATGCGCACGTTGCTGGCCTGGCACATCTACGCCGGCGTGCTGGGCCCGATCCTGGTGATCCTGCACACCGGACATAAATTTCACAGCCCGCTCGGGGTCGCGCTGACCGCGGTGACGCTGCTGGTCGTGCTCAGCGGGTTCGTCGGGCGTTATCTCATGCGGCATTTCTCGCAGACGATCCGCGAGAAAAAAGAAATGCTGACGCAATTGGAGATCGCCTACCGCGACACCGCCACCGAACTCTCCGCAGAGCCGCAACAGGCCGCGACGCTTCGGCCGCTGTCCGGCGTCCTCACCCGGACGCTGGCGGGATGGTTCGTCAAGACCGGGACGGAGCGTGGGGGACCGACGCCCGCCGCCGTGCGTGCGTTGCGTCTGAGCGAGTCGATCGCCGACCTGGAGTACGCCGTCAAGACGCACGATCATTTTAAGCGGTGGTTCGCGAGCTGGTTGCGGTTCCACATCGTCATCAGCTTGATCTTATACGGTCTGCTGGCCTGGCACGTGTGGGCGGCGGTTTACTTCGGCCTGAGGTGGTTCGAATGAGGCGGCACGCCGCGATGATCGCCGGGCTGATCGCCGTCGTCGGCGGGTTGCTCGCTTGGTTCGTCGGGCCGAGCGACGCGGCCTTCAGGCGGCCGAACGCCTGGCAGCGGATGTCCTCGCCGGGAGCCCTCTCCGCCGCCCACGCCCATTTGGAACGGGACTGCGCCGCCTGTCACACGCCGGTGACCG
This sequence comes from Alienimonas sp. DA493, assembly GCF_043951915.1. Taxonomy (NCBI): domain Bacteria; kingdom Pseudomonadati; phylum Planctomycetota; class Planctomycetia; order Planctomycetales; family Planctomycetaceae; genus Alienimonas; species Alienimonas sp. DA493. Next base: position 49,224 of record NZ_JBINJD010000007.1, read on the forward strand.
GCGTGACCCGGGCCCAATGCGTCGCCTGTCACGCGAACGACAAATCAATTTTGAATCGGCAGCCGACCGCATTTCACGCCGACGTCGGCAGTTGCGTGGAGTGCCACCGGGAGCACCGCGGAACGGCCCGTCGGCCCACCGACATGGACCACACCGCCCTGGCCCGGCTCGGTCTGCGACAGTGGGAGGCGGGGGACGGCGATTCGACGGACCTCCGACGGCTGGTGGACCGGACGACCGACGCCCCCCCGCCGTACCCGCACGTGACCGCCCAGGAAGCCGCTCTGGATTGCGCCGCCTGTCATTCCAACGACGACCGTCACTTCGGATTCTTCGGCGCGGACTGCGCTCGATGCCACGCGACGGAGAAGTGGACGATCCCCGAGTTTCGGCACCCGTCGCCGAGTTCGGTCGACTGCGCCCAGTGTCACCAGGCCCCGCCGAGCCACTACATGATGCACTTTCACATGGTTTCGGCCCACGTCGCCGGCAAGCCGCACGCCCGCGTGGAGCAGTGTTTCCAGTGCCACCAGACGACCTCCTGGAACGATATTCAAAACGTCGGCTGGTACAAGCACCACTAGCGCGGATCGTAATTCCTGACGGCACGCTCGCTCGCCGCCGGGTTCCCCGAACGCCCGTCTGAGCGAAAGCAGGGCGGCCCCGCCGGAGGACGGCCCGGACGGCCCCTGTGATCGTCCGCGTCGTCCACGGCATCCCGGGAGCGCCCTGAGGATCAACGGAGCGCCGAAGACAGTTCGGAGCGCCTGCGAACCCCGACAGTCGATCGGGGACCGCGAGGGCGGCGGCGATTGCCGTAAAATTAATGATCGCCGCGTCCGGGCGCCGGGGCGGCCGGACGCGAGTCGCCGAGGTTCCCGCCGCCGTCCGTCGCCCGGCCGAGGAACATCCGCTCCCCGAGGAAGACGACGGCGATTCCGACCGCCGCGACGCCCAAGACCAGCGGGTCCTCGATCGCCCTCGTCCACAGGAACGCTCCGAGGATCGCGAGGTCCAGCAGGATGGCCGTGCCGACGATCCACGCCCGGGCGCCGACTTCTTGGCGGAGGCGCCGCAGCACGCCCCAATGCACGGCGAGATCCATGACCAGATAGAAAATGGCTCCCAGCGCGGCGATCCGGGTCAGGTCGAACAGGATCGTGAGCGTGATCGCCAACACGACCGTGTAGACCAACGTGTGCTTCTGGACGCTGCCCGGCATGCCGAAGTGCCGGTGCGGCACCAGCTTCATCTCGGTCAGCATCGCCAGCATCCGGGAGACGGCGAACGTGCTCGCCACCAGCCCGGAGACGGTGGCGACGACCGCAAGTCCCACAGTGAACGACGTACCGAACTGCCCGAACGCCGGCCGCGCCGCCTCGGCCAGGGCGAAGTCGCGGCTCTCGATAATCTCCGCGACGGACAGGTTGCCGGCCACCGCGGCGGCCACGAGCAGATAGACCACGACGCAGATCGACAGCGAGATCACAATCGAGCGACCGATATTTCGCTTCGGATCGACGATCTCCGCCCCGCTGTTCGCGATCGTCGTAAAACCCTTATAGGCCAGCAGGGCGAGAGCGGTCGCGGTGAGGAACCCGCCGGGCGAGGCGCGGGCCGTCGGCGCCGCCGTCTCGACGCTGAGTTCGGCGACCCAGAGACCGGCAGCGGCGAACAGGAGGATTCCGCCGATCTTCACCACCGCCGCCACAGTCGACAGCGTCCCGATGAAACGATTTCCGAGCAGGTTCACCGCGAACGCCGTCACCAACAGGCCCGTCCCGAGCGCCGGCACGAGAAAGGCCCGGTCCACGTCGCCGAACAGTTGGAGTACGTACGTCCCGAACGTGCGGGCGACCAAGCTCTCGTTGATCACCATCGAGGCGTACATCAGCAACGCCATGCCGGCGGTCACGGTTCCCTTGCCGTAGGCCTTCATCAAAAACATCGCGATCCCGCCGACCGAGGGATACCGCTGTGCCATCTTCACGTAGGAGTACGCGCTGAAGGCCGCGACGACGCCGGCGCTGAGGAACGCGAGCGGGAAGAGACTGCCGGTTTGTTCGGCCGTCTGGCCCGTCAAGGCGAAGACCCCCGCGCCGATCATCACGCCGGTGCCCATCCCCACCGAACCGACCAGCGACAGGCTGCTCGACTCGTACTGCGTGGCGGTCGAAGTCGAGTCGTTCATCGCCCATCGCGTTCGAGGTACATCGTCCCGGGCCGCGGCATACGTCGCGCGGCGGGACCAATTCGAGATACCCACAGAGGGTATTCGAGCGAGGATGCCCTCGATAGGCCGATGCGCCTCGCCATCACTGCGGCGTAAGGCCGAATCGACAACGCGACCGCTTTGAGCGGGCTCCGATGACGGAGACCTGACGAAACGACGTGCCGTCCGACTGCGGCTGACCGCAAGCCGGGACGGCCGCCCGTTTCCGATCCGCCTGCCCGTCAATCATCGACGGGAGTGATCTTCCAGATCACGCCGGTGCCAGGCTTCGCGTGCGGGCCGTTCTTGTCGACCGGCATTAGGCCGAAGTCGGCGACGTACATCGCGGACCCGTCCGCGGTGAATCGCACGTCCATCGGGCGCCGCGGTCCCGCCGAACCGCCCGGCTCCTGCCCGTGACCGCCCTCGCCGTGGCCGCTTTCGCCGTGGCCGCCGTGGTGGTGGGACTTCGGGCCGAAGAAGGTGGTCGATTCGCCGGTCGCCGGGTCGAACCGCACGACCCGGTGGCCGCCGTGCTCCTCCGGCGGCGTCCCGGTGCGGGGCGTCATATGGCCGAAGAAGGCGATAAAGAGCTGGCCCTGATAGCCGAAGGCGCCGCCCGGGGAGGCGTCCAGCTTCGTGATGGCCGAATGCTTCGGGTAGGTCGCCACGGGCCGCTCCACGGGCGGGTGGTCGGCCAACAGGAACGTCGGCTGCGGTTTGCCGTCGGGCTTGAATCGCGGGTCGGTCACCGGGTCGCCGGAGCCGAAGTCCGGCCAGCCGTAGAAGGCGCCTTTCTTGACGACGTACAGATCCTCCAAATCGTTCGCGACCGGCCGGCTGCCGCGAACGTCCAGGCCGTTCTCGGTGACGTACAGGGTGTCGCCGACCCACAGCAGGCCGAAGGGATTCCGCAGACCCCAGGCGTAGACCGTCGGGTTCGAGCCGTCGGCGTCGAACCGCAGCGCCGTGCCGTTCGCCTTCGTCGTCCCCGGGATCGTCGCCCCGTCCGGCGCGGCGACGTCGAACGGCTGATAGGCGGAGGTGCGGGCCGTGTCGTCCGCGGCGCCCTCGGACAGCGGGTCTTTTGTTTGAAAGACCTCGCCGCGGGTGCGAAGCGGCACGGGGGCGAGTTCGTGGACGTCCGGATGCTCCTTGAGCCACTTTTTATTGTCGAGGCCGACGACGCCGGAGTTCGTCGCCGTGCCCTGCCCGACGTACAGCCCGCCGTCGGGGCCGACGGTGAGTTGATTGTTCTCGTGGTCGCCCAGGCTCGGCAGCCCCGTCACGAGGTCCCGCAGCGTCGGGTCGGCGCCGAGCGGATCCTCCAAGGCGGAGATCTTCGTTTTATGAGAAATCAGCAGGGCGCCGTCGCGCATTAGCAGGTCGTTGACGGGCGCCCGCAGACCGTCGACGGGCACGGTCCGGCGGAACCCGTCGGCGTCGAAGTGCAGTAGGGCGGGCTCGGCGGACGGGTCGCCCGGGGCGACGCCGGACAGGGCGACGAACAGCCCCCCGGCGCCGTCCGGCTCGACGCTGGTGGGGTAATCCAGCCCGTCGGCGAAGACCTCGATCCGATAGCCGTCCGCCGTCTCCGCGGCGGACGGATCGGGTTCCGGCGGAGCGGCGCCGGCTGGCGCCACGAAGAAGAGGCCGACGAGCGCCAGCGGCGCGGCGGCGTGGGGGAGCATCAACATGGGAGGCTTCCTGCATGGGGGGACGAACGCCGCAATCGGCGACGCGATCAAACGTCCTCATCCCATCACAAATCCTGCCGGCGGGGGACGGGGAGATCGGCCGCGACGGCGCCGAAGATACCCCCGGGTCGTATCCCCATGAACGGAGGGAGGCCGGCCCCTGTGCCGGCCGCGGGCCGCATGCGTCAGCCTAGATCTCCTACGGAGAGGGACGCCGTCGCTCCCTCGCAGCCCTCCCCCGCGTTCAAGGAGTTCCTGATGAACCGCCGCCACGTCCTGTCCGGCGCCGCCGCCGCCGCCGCCGGTCTCGCCGCCTTGCCCGCCGCTCGGGCCGACCACCATGAAAAGCAAAGCGGCGATCACGGCCACGAGCTCACCGGCAAGAAAAAGGCCGACGTTCAGCAGATGACGGAGCACGTCGTTCTGCTGAACCGCGTCGCCGAGCACTGCCTGGAGCAAATCAAGGAGAAGCAGGGCGACGTGACCGACCACGCGCAGAACCACGAGCACGTGATGGACTGCGTCCCCGTCTGCCAGACGACCGCCGCGTTCATGGTCCGCGAGAGCCCGCTGTCGCAGTCGATGCACCGGGCGAGCGCCGAATGCTGCGAGAAGACCGCGAAGGCGCTGGAGGCCTCCTCCGACAAGTCCGCCGTCGTCGCGGAGTGCGTGAAGTCCAGCCGGGAGTGCGCCGAGATGTGCCGCACCTATATTTGAGCGAGGCGACGTCCGAACCGGCGCCACCGCCGTGCGAGGCCGCCCGGGCCCCACCGGGCGGCCTCTGTTCCTATCCGCCCCCCCGCCCCCGCTCGATCGAACCCGATGAACGCCTACGTCCGCTTCGGCCTGATGATCGCCACCTCCACCGTGGTGATGTTCGGCCTGATGTACTTGAACACCTACGCCCTCGATCACGTCTTCTTCAGCGAGACGCGCCTCTATATGGCGCTGCTGATGGGGGCGACGATGGCCGTGATCATGATGGGCTTCATGTGGACGATGCACGAGAACAAAAAGGCGAACGTCGGCATCCTCGCCGCCGCCGCGGCGGTGTTCGTCCTCACCCTGTGGCTGGTGCGGTCCCAGGAGACGGTGCAGGACGAGTCCTGGATGCGGGCGATGATCCCGCACCACTCGATCGCGATCCTCACCAGCGAGCGGGCGGAGATCGACGACCCCCGCGTCCGCGATCTCGCCGACCGCATCATCGAAACCCAGCGGGAAGAGATCGCCGAGATGAAAGGGCTCATCGCGGACCTCGAAGCCGCGGAATGATCCCCCCGGGGCCCCCGCGACCGGCGGCTACGGTCGGTCGGGCGGCGCCGGGCCGGCCCGCCACGCCCGCAGGATCCTGCCGGGCAGAACGAACACGAGCAGCACCCCGGCCAGCAGCCCCCCAAATCGGCCGCGAGCGTCGCCGGGCCGAATGCCGCCTGCGGTTCGCGAACCGCCACGGAGATCGCGACCCCGATCAGGCAGACCGCCCCGAGCCGCAGGCTCTGACAGCCCAGCGTGCAGACCCGCCGGAGCGTTTCCCTTCGGCTCGGAACCAGCACGGACAGGATCAGCCCGAGCGGCAACACGACGTAGCCGACAAGCAGCAGGACCACGGCGGCGTACCCGATGAACACGGGACGATTCTGACGGCGGCCGGTCCGGCGCCGCCAGCGACCCGCTCAAGCCGGCCCGCCCCTCGCCGACGCTCCCTCGGACCGATAGGATAGGGGACGACCGGTCCCGCGGTCGGTGCCTTTCCTTCCCACCGCCCGGTCCGTCGGCTGCTCCCGCCCGCTGTGAACCTCGACGACGAACAGAAGGAGGCCCTCCGCAAACGTCTGCGCCGGGCCGAGGGTCAGGTCGCCGCGGTGGGGCGAATGATCGAGGAGGACAAGTACTGCGTGGACGTGCTGATGCAGGTCCGGGCGGCGATGGCGGCGCTGGGCAAGGTGGGGCACATCGTGCTGGAAAACCACATGGACACCTGCGTCGCCGCCGCGTTCAAGGCCGAGGACGACCAGGACCGTAAGGAAAAGATCCGCGAGTTGATGAGCGTCTTCGCCAAGTACGGCAACTTCGGCGGCCGCTGACGGTCCCCGTCGGCCCCCGGCCGCTGACGGTCTCGCCGCACGGCCGGCCCGGCGTCGGGCACGGGGGCGGCCCCACCTGGGCGGTCCGCCTTCCACGGTTCATACCCTCGCGGGGTATGAATAGAACGGGACGCTCGCCGGCCGACCGGTCGGCCGGCGCGACGAACCCGTTCCCCCGCGACGACGAGGACCGACGATGAGCGACGCCAAGATGAAGCAGTGCATCGACACCTGCCTGGAATGCCACCGCGTCTGCCTGGACCACTTCTCGAACGTGTGCCTGGAAAAAGGCGGCGAGCACGTCGAGCAGGTCCACGCCAAGCTGATGCTGGACTGCATCCAAATCTGCGCGACCAGCGCGGACTTCATGACCCGCGGCAGCGAACTGCACGAGTACGTCTGCCGGGCCTGCAGCGAGGTCTGCAAGAAGTGCGCGGACAGCTGCGAGAAAATCGGCATGACCGAGTGCGCCGCCCAGTGCCGCAAGTGCGCCGAAAGCTGCGGCTCCATGGCCGCCTGAAGCGCGTCCGCGTCCCCGTGTCCTAACGCCGAGGCTCGGCCGGGCCTCGGCGTTACGCGTTTCCCGCCGCCCGGTTCGGCCGTCGCGAGATTCCGCCGGCTCACCCACCGGACGGATACCCCATCGGGGTATTCAGGACGAGGGCGGAGTCCTATCGTTCCCCCGATCGGGCCGGCGCGTTCGCCCCTCGAGATTCCCCCAGCCCGCCGGAGAACCCGATGGCTTCCCTGCCCGTCCTGAACGCGACGCCGACGACGGTCGACCCCGTCTGCGGGATGACCGTCCCGGCCGACGCCCCCCGCGTCGCCGAGCACGCCGGCGAGACCTACCGCTTCTGCTCCGACGGCTGCCGGGAGAAGTTCGTCGCCGACCCCGACCGCTACCTGGACCCCGCGGGCGCCGCGGAGTCGCGGGGCCGGACGGGCGGCGGGTGTTGCGGCGGCGGCGGGGCGAAGCCGGCGGCGGAACCCGCGGCGAAGAGTTGCTGCTCGACCGGCGCCACGGCCGACCGCCCGCCGGCACGTCGATCCAACGCCCGGGCCGCGGGAAAATACACCTGCGCCTGTCACCCGGAGGTCGTCGCCGACGGCCCCGGCGACTGCCCCAAGTGCGGCATGGCCCTGGAGCCGAGCGGCCCGCCGGTCAAAGCGGTCGGCGGCAAGACCGTCTACACCTGCCCGATGCACCCGCAGATCGAGCAGGACGCCCCCGGCGACTGCCCGATCTGCGGCATGGCCCTGGAGCCGAAAACCGTCGCCGTCCGCGGCGCCGAGGACGAGCCGGACGCGGAACTGGTCGACATGACCCGCCGGTTCTGGATCGGCCTGGCCCTGGGGGTTCCCGTCCTGCTGCTGGCGATGGGGCCGATGATCGGCCTGCCGGTGCACGACTGGGTCGGCGCCCGGGTGTCGCAGTGGCTCCAGCTCGCCCTGGCGACGCCGATCGTGCTCTGGTGCGGCTGGCCGTTCTTCGTGCGGGGATGGAAGTCGGTCGTGAACCGCCACCTCAACATGTTCACGCTGATCGCCTTGGGCGTGGGCGCGGCGTACCTATACAGCGTCGCCGCCGTCGTCGCCCCGGGGCTGTTCCCGGAGAATTTTCGGGAGGAACACGGCGGGCTGATCGGCGTTTATTTCGAGGCGGCGGCGATGATCGTCGTGCTCGTGCTGCTCGGGCAGGTGTTGGAACTGCGGGCCCGCCGGAAGACCGGGGCGGCGCTGCGGGAACTGCTCTCCCTCGCCCCGCCCACCGCCCGGGTGGTGGACGAAGACGGCAACGAAAACGAGGTCCCGCTGGACGACGTGACCGCCGGCGCCCGCCTCCGCGTCCGGCCCGGCGAGAAGATCCCGACCGACGGCCGCGTGGTCGAGGGCGGCGGCGCCGTGGACGAGTCGATGGTCACCGGCGAGCCGGTCCCGGTCCGCAAGGAGGTCGGCGACGCGGTAATCGGCGGCACGGTCAACGGGTCCGGATCGCTGCTGATCGAGGCGGAACAGGTCGGCGAGAGCACCGTGCTCTCCCGCATCGTGGCCCTGGTGGCCGACGCCCAGCGGAGCCGCGCCCCGATCCAGCGGGTCGCGGACCGGGCCGCCGGCTATTTCGTGCCGTTCGTGCTGGCGGCGGCGGCGCTGGCGTTCGTCGTCTGGTGGGCGGTCGGGCCGGAGCCGGCGTTCGCCTTCGCCCTGGTCAACGCGGTCGCCGTGCTGATCGTCGCCTGCCCCTGCGCCCTGGGCTTGGCGACGCCGATGAGCGTGATGGTGGGCGTCGGCCGCGGCGCCCGGGAGGGCGTGCTGTTCAAGGACGCCGCCGCCCTGGAGACGCTGAAGGGCTGCGACGTGCTGGTCGTGGACAAGACCGGCACCCTGACCGCGGGCAAGCCGACGCTGACGGAGGTCCGCACCGCGGAGGGGTTCGAGGAGGCCGATTTGCTCCGCCTCGCCGCGGCGGTGGAGTCCCGCAGCGAGCACCCGCTGGCCCGGGCCGTCGTCGACGGCGCCGCGGACCGCGGCGCCGGCCGGGCCGGGGCGGCGGACTTCGAGTCCGTCACCGGCGGCGGAGTCGCCGCGACGGTCGAGGGGCGGCGGGTCCTGATCGGCACGCCGGCCCTGCTGGCCGACCGCGGGGTCGACCTGCCCGCCGAACTGACCGACGAGGCCGACCGCCTGCGGGGCGAGGGCCGCACGGCCTTCTTCGTCGCCGTCGCCCCCTCCGCCGACGCCCCGCCGGCCGCCGCGGGGCTGCTGGCGGTCGCCGACCCGATCAAGGAGACCACCGCCGAGGCCGTCCGCGACCTGCACGCCTTGGGCCTGCGGATCGTGATGCTGACCGGCGACCACGAGGCGACCGCCCGGGCCGTGGCGCGACAATTAGAGATCGACGAGGTCGAGGCCGGCGTGAGCCCGGAGCGGAAGCACGACCGCGTGGCGGAGTTGAAGGCCGGGGGGGCGACCGTGGCGATGGCCGGCGACGGCGTGAACGACGCCCCCGCCCTCGCCGCCGCGGACGTGGGCATCGCCATGGGCACCGGCACGGACGTGGCGATCGAGAGCGCCGGCGTGACGCTGGTGAAGGGCGACCTGCGGGGCATCGTCCGGGCGGTGCGGCTGAGCCGGGCGGTGGTGCGGAACGTCAAGCAGAACCTGTTCTTCGCCTTCGTGTACAACGCCCTGGGCGTGCCGATCGCCGCCGGGGCGCTGTACCCGCTGACCGGCTGGCTGCTCTCCCCGATGCTCGCCGCCGCCGCGATGAGCCTGTCCAGCGTCAGCGTGATCGGCAACGCCCTGCGACTGCGGGCGGGCTCCGACTGAAGCACGAGGGACCGGCGCCCCGGGCGGTCCCCCCCGTCAATCGCAGGTCTCATCCTTTGACGGGCACGCGTACAGCCGCACCGGGACGCCGCCGTAGTCGGTGTCCCGCTCGTGTCGCAGACCGAGCTTTTCGAGCATCCGGATCGACGCGGCGTTGGCCGGTTCGACGATCGAGACCGTGCGGCGGAGGCCGAGCTCCTCCTCCGCGAAACGCAGGACGGCCGACGCCGCTTCCGTGGCGAGGCCCCGCCCTGCCGCCGGGGGGAAGACGCGGTAGCCGAGTTCGTGCTCCGGGCGGCCGTCGATCTGCAGCAGGGACAGGCCGACGATCCCCAGCGGTTCGCCGTCATGCAGCGGCCAGATCACCCACGTGAGGTACGTCACCGCAATCTCCTTTGCCAGCATTTCCTCGCCCCGCCAACGGGGCAGCGACGGCTCGTTCCCGGGCCGTCCCATCTGCGACGCGAGGCGGTCGAGGTCTCGCGGGCTGAAGGGGCGGAGGACCACCCGGTCCGTCTTGAGCGTCCGGTCGCCGCCCCCGTCGAGGACCGCATTGTCGGGCAGAGCGTCTTGCTCACCGGCGGCCCGACCAAACCGACGGCGGACGGCTCGCACGACCCGCCGCGGGTTCGCGGCCCGGACGGCCAACCGGACCGCCACGCCGACTCGCTCCGAGGGGCTGCGGCGTGTCCAAAACCACCGCCGGATCTCGGATCGCTGTCGTGAATCGATCATAGGAGGGACCCGGTACGGCGAACTGGGACGGGGAACGCAGACGGGGAACGCAGACGGGGAACGCAGACGGGGGCCGGACGGCGGGCGAAGCCGCGGGGCGGGTCGACAGGCCGAAACCCGACCGCCCCGCGGTTGCCCGCCGGCTCATTCCCCCTCGTGGCCGTGGGCGACCTCGGCGAAGTCGCCGGTGTAGGGGGTGCCGTCGATCAGGCCGCTGATCGTGCCCTCGTACTCCCTGACGACGCCCAGGCCCGGGTCGGTCCCGACGAACCGGGACGCCTTACCCTCCGGGTCGCCCTCCTGCGGGTCGGCGGTCAGTTCGACGTCGATCTCCGGCTCGACGATCGTCAGGCGGACCGACTCGGCGGCGATCGGGGCCGGGGTCTTCTCGTCGGGGCCGTGCAGGTAGACCGTCGCCTGCTGTCGGTCGTGGTCGACTGTGAACTCCGGGTGGAACTTGCCGCCGCCCCAGTCGGTCACGGTGCCGTCGTGCGGGCCGGCCCCGTGGCCGTGCTCGCCGGAGTGATCCCGGCCTTCGTCGGCGTGGTCGTGGTCGCCGTCGTGGGCGTGGTCGTCCGCGTGGTCGTCGGCGGCGACGGGGGTCGCTTCGTCGGCGGGTTCGTCGGGGCTGCAGCCGAGGACGGCGGCCGACAGGGTCAGGGCGGTCAGGGGGCAATGGGAAACTTCATCGGGGTCACTCCTTGAGGGGAACAGCGGAGGGTGCGGCCGGGACCGTCCCGGCCGCGGGGGAACGGGTCGAATCAGGCGGGGCTCGCGGCGTCGGCGGCGTGCGGGGCGTCGGTCAGGACGTCCTCGTCCGTGCCGCGGGCGAGGCGGGCGGCGTCTTTGCCGCTGAACCCCCAGAACAGGCCGGGGTGGACGAGGAACTCGCAGAAGGTCGAGGTCGTCAGCCCGCCGAGGATCACGGTGGCGACCGGGTAGAGGATCTCGCGGCCGGGCTCGTCCCCGCCGAGGACCAGCGGGATCAGGCCGATGCCGGCCGTCAGGGCCGTCATCAGCACCGGGGCGAGCCGCTCGAGGCTGCCCCGGAGCACCGTCTCCTGCGTGAACGGCTGGCCCTCCTCGGACATCAGGTGCACGTAGTGGCTGACCAGCAGGATGCCATTGCGGACGGCGATCCCGCCCAGCGAGATGAATCCCACGAGGCTGGCCACCGTGAGCGTCTGGTCGGTGATCACCAGCGCCGCCACGCCGCCGATGAAGGCCGTCGGCAGGGCGTTGAGGATCTGCAGCACGATCCGCACCGACGGGAACGGGATCAGCAGGACTGCGAACACCCCCACGGTCGCCACGCCGGCGAGGATCAGGATCGTGCGGGTGGCCCGCTGCTGGCTCTCGAACTGGCCCCCGAACTCCACGAAGTAGCCGGGCGGCAGGTCCAGCGTGCCGTCCAGCCGGGCCCGAATCTCCTCAACGGCGGAGGCGAGGTCGCGGCCCTGCGTATTGCAGCGGACGACCATCCGCCGGCGGGCGTTCTCCCGGTTCACGGCGTTCGGGCCGACGCCGCGTTCGACGTCCGCCAGCTCCCGCAGCTCGACCTGCCCCCGCCCGCCGGGCAGGTCGACGCGGAGCCGCCCGAGGTTCGCGTAGTCCGTCCGCGACCGCTCCTCCAGCCGGACCAGCAGGTCGAACCGGCGGGAGCCCTCCAGCACCTCGGACACGACGTGCCCCTGCAGGGCCGTTTGCACGAGACCGGCGACCTCCGCCCGGGTCAGGCCGTAGAAAGCCAGGTCGTCCGGCCGCAGCCGGACGTGCAGCTCCTCGGTCATCTGGACCGGCTCGATGACGGGCGGGGTGACGCCGGGAACCTGGGACACCTCCGACTCGACCCGCTCCGCCAGCCGCTGGAGCGTGTCCAAGTCCTCGCCGTAGACCTTGATCGCGATCTGGGCGTAGACGCCCGAAATCATGTGGCTGATCAGGTGGGCCAGCGGCTGCTCGACCTCGATCCCCACCCCGGGGACCTCTTCGCGGAGGACTTCGAGCAGCTCGTCGATCGCCTCGTCCCGGTCCAGTTCGGAGTCGGGGTTCATGGCGAGGATGTACTCGCTGGCGTTGACCGGGGACGCGTGCTCGTCCAGCTCCGCCCGGCCGGTCCGGCGGACGAACGCCCGGATCGGGGCGCCGGGCCGGTCGGGGGCGACCTGCCGCTCCCGCAGCCGGCGGTCGATCAGCTCCGCCGCGGCGTTGGAGGCGTCCAGCGAGGCCCCCGGCGGGAGCGTGACGTTGATCTGCACGCTGCCCTCGTCGAACGCCGGCAGGAAGTTCCGGCCCAGCTGCGAGGCCTGCCAGCCGGCGACGGCCACGGCGACCCAGGTCAGGAACAGCAGCGTCGTCGGGGCCGCCATGCTCAGCCGGACCAGCGGCCGGGTCAGGGCCTTCAGGAGCCGGAGGAGCGGGCCGTCCGACTCCGCGTGCGTCGCCGGGGCGTTCGGCAGCAGGTAGTAGGACAGGACCGGCGTGACGGTCAGCGAGACCAGCAGCGAGGCGAGGATCGAGGTGATGTACGCCACCCCCAGCGGGGCGAACAGCCGCCCCTCGACCCCGCCGAGGGCGAACAGCGGCAGGAAGACCAGGATCACCACCGCCGTGCCGAACACGATCGCCCCGCGGATCTCCCGGCTCGCCTCGTAGACGACCCGCAGCGGCGGGTGCGGCTTCTCGCGGGCGTTGTTCTCCTTGAGCCGTCGAAAAATGTTCTCGACGTCGACGATCGCGTCGTCGACCAGCTCGCCCATCGCCACGGCGAGCCCGCCGAGGGTCATCACGTTGATGGACAGCTCGCTGCCGGACAGCCAGCTGATCAGCCGGAAGACCAGCGTGGTGATCACCAGCGACAGCGGGATCGCCGTCAGGGTGATGAAGGTCGTCCGCACGTTCAGCAGGAACAGGAACAGGACGACGACGACCAGCCCGGCCCCGATCGCCAGCGCCTCGCCGACGTTGAACACCCCGCGGTCGATGAACCCGCGCAGCTGGAACAGGTCCGGCGTCACGACGAGGTCCGCCTTCAGCGTGTCCTCCACGTCGGCCAGGGCGGCCTCGACGCGGTCGGTGAGCCCGCGGGTGTCGACGTGCGGCTGTTTGACGACGGTAAACACCACGCCCGGCCGGCCGTTCACGCTGCCGTCGCCGCGTTTGAACTCCGCCGCCTCGACCACCTCCGCGACCTGCCCCAGCAGCACGGGCCGGCGTTCGTTCTCGCCGACGGGCACGGTCTCCAGCTCCTCGACGACCCGCTCCGGCCGCGGGCCGAGCCGCCCGAGCACGCGGATCGGCCGCTCGGTCTCCCCGGTCACGGCGAACCCGCCGCTGGTGTTGATGTTGCTCTCGTGCAGGGCGTCCTCGACGTCCCGCAGCGAGACGCCGTACTCCAGCAGGGCCGCGGGGTCGATGCGGACCTGGTACTGCTTGCGGTCCCCGCCGAGGACGAACGCCTCCGCCACGCCGGTCACCTTGCGGAGCCGGGGGCGGACGATCCAGTCGGCGATCGTCCGCAGCTGCCGGCGGCGTTCCGCGTCGGAGGCCAACCGCACCAGCCGGTCCCGGCCGTCCAAGGTCACGCGGACCGTCGGCGTCCCCTCTTCACGGTCGCCCCCGTCCGCGGCCCCGCCGACCGAACTCAGGCGTTCCAGCTCGACCCGCCGCCCCGTCGCCGGCTCGACGGCGGCGTCCGCGACGCGGGTCCAGGCGTCCGGCCGGCGGCGGTCGGCCGGCTCCCAGACGACGAAACGGTCGTCCGCCCCCTCCGGCAGGGCTTCGAGCAGCAGGCCCGTCCCGTCGATCGGGTACAGCTCCCCGCCCCAGGGGCCGGCCTGCCGGGAGAGCCCGGCGACGACGATCTGGCCCATGATGGAGGACGGCGGGGTCATCTGCGGCACGACGCCCTCGGGCATCGCGCCGGCCAGCGTCGCCAGCCGCTCCTGCACGGTCCGGCGGGCGTCGCGGATCTCCGTATCCCAGCCGAACTCCACGTAGACGACGCTCAGCCCGGCGGTCGACTGGCTGCGGACGTCCTCCACCCCGGCCGCCCCCAAAAGGGCGATCTCCATGGGGTAGGTGACGAGCGTCTCCACCTCCTCGGTGGCCAGCCCGCGGGCCTCGGTCAGCAGGATCACCCGCGGGCGGTCGAGGTCCGGGAAGACGTCGATCGGCATCTGGGCGGCCAGCAGCGCCCCGTAGACGAGCGTGGCGACGCACACGGCGAGCACCAGCACGCGGTTGCGGAGGGCGAAGCGGATGACGGCGTCGAGCATTTGGATGTCCTGTTCAGTGGCTCGCGTGGACGGTGCCGTCGGCGTGCACGTGCACGCCCGGCATTTCGCCGCCGGCTTCCTGGGCCTTGAGCACCCGGTTCAGCGTCGCCGCCGACCCCTGGGCGAGGTACGCCGACTTCGGCACGCTGCCGTCGGCGGCGATCACGGTCCGCGTGCGGTCCTCGTGCAGCACCCGCACCGGCAGCCGCCGGAACAGGTCGCCGTTCTGCTGGAACACGAACGCCTCCGGCCCCTCCCGCACGACCGCCTCCGAGGCCAGCGTGATCACGCCGTCGTACTCCTCCACCGGCACCCGCAGCCGGACCCGCTGGCCGGGCCGGAACCGCCACAGGGTGAACGTCTCGCCGTCCCGCTCGTAGGTGCGGGACTGGTTCTCCAGCGGCACGTAGAAGTCGAACGTGCGGCTCTCGGGGTCGACCGTGTTGGCGAGGTGCCGGATGCGGAAGGTCTGGTCCAGCGGCGGCCAGTCGGCCGCCTCGTCCTCGGCGAACTCGATGTCGACGGGCCAGTTCCGCTCCGCGGCCCGGGCCAGCACGGCCGCCTCCCGCTTGAAGGCGTGCCCCTCGACGTACAGCGACCGGTGGTCCGCGAGCGTCGCCAGCAGTTGCCCGGCCTGCACCTGCTGGCCCAGCTCCGCCGCCAGCGACTGCACCTCGAACCGGAACCCGCCGTCGTCCGCTCCCCCGCCGGCGGCCCCGTCGGCGGGACCTTCGGCCGGTTCGCCCTCCGCCGCCGCGGCCCGCTCGGCGAACGCGACGGGGTCGGCCGGCGGGGCGGCGTCGGCTTTCGGTTCGTCCTCCGCCTCCGCCGGCGGGGCGTACACGTCGACGGCTGAGACGAACCGGCCGCGGACGACGCCGGCGACCTGCTCCGGCGTCAGCCCGCGGGTGATCAGGTCGTGGTACTGGGCGGCGATGACGCCTTCGAGCCGCCGCTCGACGCCCTCCGCCTCCTCCCGCCGGGCCCGCGTGCCGGCGTTCGTCTGTTCGAGCCGGCGGGCCCGTTCCAGCACGGGCTTGTTGATCTCCCGCTCGCGGACGGCCTGGAACAGCTCCTTCTGGGACTGCTGGAGGTACTCGCTGAACAGCCGCACGGTGAACAACCGGCCGCCCGGCGGGACGGTCTCGCCGGGGAAGGCGTAGACCTTCGCCACCGTGCCGACCGCCGGCGAGGTGACCCCGCGGTCCGTCACCCCCGGCCGGTCCGTCAGGACGCCGGGGACCGTCAGAGTGCGGGTGTACGTGCCGACCCGGACCGGGGCGACGGTCAGCCCGAGGTTCTGCCGGGCCTGCGGGCCGAGCTCCAGCATCTTCGGCCCGTCCGACTCCGCCGGGGCGGGCGGCGGCCCGCCGGCGGCGCTCTCGGCCGAGGGTTCGGCGGCGACCCAGCGGGCGGCCCACGCCCGGCCGGCGGGCGTGGCGAGGGCGACCCCCGCCGCCGCGACGGCGAGCAGGGCCACGCCGGCCGCCAGCCGGCGGGGCGTGAACACGGGGGTTCTTATCGTGCTTGTGGTACTGGCGGTTTGAGCGGACACGGGGTTGTGCGGTCGGGGCGGCCGGGGGGACGAGGCCCCGCACGGACCGCCCGCGGACCGGGCGAATCGGGGGCCTCGGGAGAACGGCCGACGTCAGCGACCCGCGTCGCCCGTTCGGCGACCCGCGAGACGAGAACTGTCGGCCGGAGCCCCGGCCCCTACAGCCGCAGCACCGCGCCGCCCGGACCGCCCCCGGACCCCGCCGCCGGCGGCCCGTCCGTGACTCCGATCCGCAATACGTTCTGCGGTTCCGGCAACACGACCGCCGGCAGCCCGGCGGCGTTCGGGGCCGGGCAGTGGGCCGCCGCGACCGGGGGGGCTTCGTCGATCAGCGAGAACGGTTCGCCGTCCCCGTCCGCGGGCCGGTCCGCCGGCGTCGGGATCTCGACGTCGAACAGCCCGACGACCGCCGCGTGCCGGTGGGCGGCGTCGCCGTGGCGGCGCCCGCGGTCGTGGCCGTGTTCGGCCGGGCTTTCTTCGGCCCCCTGCCGCTCGGCCGCCGCCGCGAGGACGTGCGAGTGCGTGACGGTCGGGGTCCCGGCCCCGACCGCGGCGATCATCAACGCGAGCGTCGCCGCCCGCCGGGTGAGTCCGTCACGCACGCCCGGATTCTTGGTCCCTGTCGTGTGGGTTGTCAACACGCCGCCCGCCGCCGACGTCACCCGGTGCCACTTAGAGTTCGTCGGGAGCCCGAGCACCAGTCGGTCCGACGAGGCCTTTCGAACGAGTAACGGACACGTCGCCGACGCCAGTGAGAAAAGGTCGGCCGCGGACAGACGTGCCGCGATCGGTCGCGGAGGTCGTGCTCCACACCGACAAGGACAAGTAGGTGAGAGGCCCACACGCCTTGAGCCGGCGAGCGGGAGTCGAGCTGACGGAGGAATTGCGGCGGCGGTTTGGACACATCACCGCGGACAAGCTGTCCCGGCGCCGCGGAGGAACTGTCCCGGCGGCAGGCGAGCGAGGCGATCGACGGGCCGAAGGGCCGCGTCGGAGACTGACTAGATGCGATCTAGAACAGAATCCCCGTCCCGCCCGGGGCCCGGGCGGGACGGAGTTTTTCGTTAGCTACTGGGTCTCGCCGCCCCTCAATTCGACGCGGGATTCGACGCGGGCTGCCCGGCGAGCGCAGCATAGACCGGAACCGGCTGGCTGAACGAACTCGTTTCGCTCGGAAGGCTCGGGGCGGGGCGGGGCGGGGCGATCCCTTCTCTCTGCCTCTCCGACACGACGGCCGTCCGGATGGGCCGCCCCGCTCCCGGAGCGCGGCAGGGTAATTTAAAGCTTCGGTACGACGCACGCCGGTGACGGGACGGCGATTCAGACGCGGCGATTCGTCTTGCCGGACGACGATCCTCGAACTAGGCTCTCTTCCGCCGCCCCCCGCACCCGTGGTCAATGTTCCGAACGTTCGTCACCGCCGCCGTCCTGCTGGCGCTGACGATCTGCCCGTTCCGCTGTGCGGCGGGATCGTGCGGCTCGGACGGGGCGGACGCCGATGCGAGGCGCTGCCACTGCTGCCCGCAACCGCACGGCGGCGAGCACGAGTCCCCGCCGTGTGACGGCGACTGTCGGTGCCAAGGCATTTGCGGCGGCGCCGTGCTGCAGGACGCGGTCGAGGCGCCGACGGCGTCGTGTTGGTGCATTTCAGTCGGCCCCCTCGTCGAATCACGGCCCCTGTCCCTAAATTCGGATCGGGCCCCTGCGGACGACGACGGCGTCGCACGATCGGCGCCCGGCGGGATGGGGCTGCGCCTCGTACTGTCTTCGCTGCTGAACTAGCGGCCCTCCCGGGGTTCGTGCGATCCGCCCGCTCTCGGGCGTGATCCCCCCGCGATCTTCATGCCGTCGCGCCTTTGGCCGGCGGTCTATCTCGGCCGTCCCCCCGCGGGGCGTCCGAATCTCCGGGCGGCGCGACCGTTCCCGCAGAGCCGCGAGGCTCCGCGACGGCGCGGCCCGCCCTCTCCCGTCGGCCGCACGCGGTGCGTGCCGGCTCCTTTTCCCCCGTCCTGAAAGGACTCAGACCATGCGTCATTCTCAAGCTCCGACCGACCGGACCGCCGCGCTGCGTGGGTTCGCCGTACTGACCGCCGTCGCCCTCGCCGCCGTCGCTCCGACCGCGGACCCGGCCGTCGCGGCGGAAAAACCGGCGTCTACGGCGACGGTCATCACCGTCGGCGAGATGTGCGGCGGCTGCGTGAAGCGGATCGAGGGCAAGCTGAAGCCCGTCGACGCGATCGCCGGCGTCCGCTGCGACGTTCAGAAGAAGACGGTCACCGTGCTGCCCAAGGACGGCGTGAAGCTGTCGCCCAAGTGGCTGTGGGAGGCGATGGAGTCGATCGGCAAGACGCCGAAACGCCTCGCGGGGCCGAGCGGGGTGTTCACGGAGAAGCCGACCCGCTGACCGGCCGGGAGCGCCGGGGCGGGACCGCTCGGTCCCGCTCCGCTGCTCCGCCCTTTTCGCAATCGAATCAGTTACCCCCCCCTCGTTCGTTCCGACCGGCTCAATGACGCTCCGCCTGCTCCCGTGGGACTACGGCATCCGCAACCTGGCCCGGCGGCCGGTGCGGAGCCTGCTGACGCTCGTCGCGCTGGCGACCGTGGTGCTGCTGATGCTGGTCGTGGTGGGCTTCATCCGCGGACTGGAAACGTCGCTGGCCGTCAGCGGCGACCCGGACGTGGTGCTCGTCTATTCGCTGGGGGCGGAGGAGAACGTCGAAAACTCCAGCGTCCCGGCCCGCACCGCCGGCGTGCTGGAGGCCAGCCTGAGCGGCATCCGGCAGCGGTCCGGCGTGGCCTACGTCTCGCCGGAGCTCTACTTCGGCACCCGGGTCGGGGGGACGGAGACGGCCTCGCTGGGCCTCGTCCGGGGGGTCACGCCGTCCGCCGCGATGGTCCGCCGGGCCGTCCGCATCACCGCCGGCGGCTGGCCGGGGCCGGGCGAAGTGCTCGCGGGCCGGCTGGCCCACGCCAAACTCGGCGTGCCCGACGAAGCCCTGAAACCGGGGTCGACGGTGCGGTTCGAGAACCGCGACTGGACCGTCAGCGGCACCTTTTCCGCCGGGGGTTCGGCGTTCGAGTCCGAACTGTGGTGCCGGCTGCCGGACCTGCAATCCGCCCTGAAGCGGCAGGACCTCGGACTGGTCGCGCTCACGCTCGCCCCGGACGGCTCCGCCGGCGAGGTCGACCTGTTCGCCAAGCAGCGGAAGGACCTCGAGATCACCTCGGTCGCGGAGACCGCGTACTACGGGGCGATGCAGACGCACTACAAGCCGGTGCGGATTCTGGCGTGGGCGGTGGTGGCGCTGGTCGCCGGCGCCGGGGCGTTCGCCGGGCTGAACATGATGTACGGGGCCGTCGCCGGCCGGACCCGGGAGATCGCCGCCCTGCGGGCGATCGGATTCCGCCGGCGGGCGGTGCTGCTGAGCCTCGTGCAGGAGGGGCTCGTGCTGGCCGCCGCCGCCTCGCTGCTGGCGGGGACGGCGGCGCTGCTGCTGATCAACGGGCTGAGCGTCCGGTTCACGATGGGGGCGTTCGCCCTGCGGGTGGACGGGGCGACGCTGCTGATCGGCTGCGGCGTCGGCCTGCTGCTCGGCGCCGCCGGGGCCGTCCCGCCCGCCCTCAAGGCCCTGCGGCGCCCGATCGCGGAGAGCCTCAAAGCGATTTGACCCCCCGAATTCCCAGACCTTCCCGGGTCGGCCCGGAGGCCGGCCCGCTCCCCCGCCGCCGCGTGCGGCTTCCATTCCTCCCCTCAGGAGACTGTCCGATGAAGACTTTTCGTAAGCACGCCGCCGCCCTCGGTCTGCTGGCCGTGGCCGGCCTCGCCGTCGGCTGCGGCGCCCCGGACGGCGACGCGACCGTGACGGACGCCGCCGCCCCGACCGTGCAAAACGCCGCCTACCTCGCCCCGGCCGAGCCCGAGGGGGCGAAAGGGGTGGGGGAGGTGAAAGCCTCCGCCGAGGACGGCGACGAGGTGACCGTCGTCGGCCTGATCGGCGGCGACCGGGCCCCGTTCGTGGACGGGCTGGCGGCCTTCACGATCGTCGACCCGAAGGTGCCCTACTGCGCCGCCGACGAGGGCTGCCCGACCCCTTGGGACTACTGCTGCCAGCAGGACAAGGTGCCGGCGAACTCCGCCACGGTGAAGCTGGTCGACGAGAACGGCGAGTTGGTCGCCGAGGGCGCCAAGGCGCTGCTGGGCGTGGACGAACTCGCCGAGGTCGTCGTCCGCGGGACGGCGGAGAAGGACGACGCCGGCAACCTCACCGTGGTCGCCCGGCAGGTGTACGTCCGGAAGTGATCGCGGCCGGCGTTGTTCGGGCGGGGGGCTCGTCCTCCCCGCCCGCCGTTTCCTCAATTTGACCCTCGTTCCCATGAGCGCCGACACCGCCGACCCGCCCGCGGAGACGCGGCTGGACCTGAGCCGCCTCGCCTTCGACCGCGCCCCCGCCGCCGCCCCGGCGAAGCCGAAGCGGCGGCAGAG
>NZ_JBINJD010000080.1:0-22593 GCF_043951915.1 Alienimonas sp. DA493
CCGCCGCGGCGGGCGGCCAGTTCGCAGACGCCCAACGCGACCAGACTTTTGCCGGCGCCGGCCTCGGCGCTGGCGACGTAGATGCTGCGGGCCATGCGGGGGCGGGCGGTCTCGGGGCGACGGTCCCGACAGCATAACCGCCCGGGGGCGCTCGTCAGGGGGGCGCCCCCGAGGCCCCGCCGCTCAGTCCATCACCTGCAACAGGTTGCTGGTGAACACGAAATTGCGCTGGTCGGCGCCCTTGTAGTCCGGATCGTCCGGGTCGAGGTGGGCGAAGAGGATCTCCGCCTCGGCGACGGCGGCCCCGGCCTCCGGGCCGTTGGCGAGGGTGGCGGTCACGTCGCAGCTGCCGCCCTGCTCGGTGAGGGTCTGGATGACCGCTTCGTACCGCACGACGTCGCCGGGATAGGCGATCCGGTGGAACGTCGCCCTGGGCACCTTGGCGAGCACGACGAGGTGCTTAAAGTCGGTGGTTTGCCCCAGCAGGATGCCGGCGGTCTGGGCCATCCCCTCGATCATCAACGAGGCCGGCAGCTGCGGGTCGCCCTCGAAGTGGTCCGTCAGGTGGGCTTCGCCGCGGGAGACGCACTTAATCGCCGCGGCGCGTTCGCCGCGGACGAGTTCTTCAAAGCGATCAATCCAAATCCAGCGCATGCCGCACCATAACGAGGCCCGGCCCCGCCGTCACGCGGGGCCGGGCGGGAGAAACCGGGGCCGAAAGAGACGTTGCGGGACGGCCTCAGCCGTTCACGCGGGCGTCGAGGAAGTTCACGATCATGTTGACGGTGAACAGCTCGGGGATGTTTTCGACCTTGGGATCCTCGGCGAAGGAGTCGATGTCCGCGTGGGGCATCTTGGTCCGCAGTTCGGCGAGGCCCTGCTCGGTGACGACGCCGTCCTGCACGAAGTTGCTGTCGGCGGCGGTGAGGCTCTCCGGGAACAGTTCCCCGCGGGGGATCTTGATCCCGAACGCCTTTTCGAGGCGGAACACGATGTCCAGGAAGTCGATCGACTCCGCCCCGAGGTCGCCGGTGAGAGTCGCTTCGGGGGTGACTTCGTCTTCGTCGACGCCCAGGGCGTCCTGAAGGCGGTCGGAGACCTTGGCGAAGATTTCGTCGCGGGTCATCGGCATCGGTTCGGGTCCGTGGTCTGTCCGTGACCGCCGCGGGCGGGCCGGGTTGGGGGAATCTGGATGTTGGTACTCGGTACGCGGGGCCGGAACCCGCGGGGAGCGGAAGTTTAGCGGCACAGCCGCCGGCGGCCTACCCCGCCTCCCGTTCCGGTCGCGTCCCGCCCCCGGAGCCCCGGCGGGCGGGCACGAACCGGGGCGGCGGACCGGCGGACCGCCTCACATCCCGCCGAGCGTGAGTCCGCCGTCGACGGTCACGGTTTGGCCGGTGATGTAGTCGTTGCGTTCGTCGGCGAGGAAGCAGACGGCCCGGGCGATGTCCTCCGGCTTGCCGAGCCGCTTGCGGGGGATCGCCTTGGTGATCACGTCGCCAGCGGCGTTGCGGACCGCCTCGGTCATGTCCGTCTGCACGAAGCCGGGGGCGACGGCGTTCACCGTGATCCCCCGCTTGGCGATCTCCGTGGCCAGGCAGCGGGTCAGGCCCTCAATCCCGCCCTTGCTCGCGGCGTAGTTCGCCTGCCCCGGGTTGGAATAGTGGGCCGCGACGCTGCTCATGTTGACGATCCGGCCGTAGCGGGCCCGCATCATCGGCATAATCGCCGCGTGGCAGAAGTTGTAGACGCCGGTCAGGTTGGTGTCGATCACCGCCCCCCAGTTCTCCGGGCTCATCGTCGCGAACAGCCCGTCGCGGATGATGCCGGCGTTATTGACCAGGATGTCGAGCTGCCCCCACTCGTCGACGACCTTCTTGACCAGCTCCGCGGCGGCTTCGTTGTTCGTCACGTCGCACTGCATCGCCTCGGCCTGCCCGCCGGCGGCGGCAATCGCGGCGACGGTCTCGTCGGCGGCGGCGGTGTTGCCGGCGTAGACCACGCCCACCTTCGCCCCGCCCGCGGCGAGCATCTCCGCACAGGCCCGGCCGATGCCCCGGCTGCCGCCGGTCACCAGCGCGGTGCGGCCTTCGAAGGGTTGGGTCGGGAAGGGGGCGGCGGCGTCGGCCATGGGGGCGGTCCGTCAGGCGCCCGGCGGGACCGGGCGGGAAGGGTTCGAAAAGTGAAGCGGGCGCTCCGGACGAGGCGAAGCGACTCGACTACTCGGCGGGCTTGTACACCTCGGCCCACTGCCGGCGGTACTGCTCCCGGCGGGAGGCGTCCTTCTCGGCCTCGCTGGACGCGGCGCCGGGGCGGTCGGCCGGGTTCTCGCACAGCAGGGTCAGCCGGGCGGAGACGCAGGTCACCCCGTCGCGGGAGCCGGAGGCCTTGAACGTGACGCGGTCGCCGTCCCGCTTGTGCAACTCGGAGGTGACGCTGAGCGTCTGGCCGGGGGAGATGAAGGAGTTGAACTTCACCGCCTTGGCTTCCGTCAGCGTGATGTTGGCGTGGGCGAAGTCGTCGGTGACCCGCAGCAGCCAGGCGGAGGCCTGCACCATCGCCTCGACCATCAGCACCCCGGGCATCACGGCGAAGCCGGGGAAGTGGTCGCCGAGGTACTCCTCCGCCCGGGTCAGCGCTTTGACGCCGGTGATGCTCTCTCCCGGCCGCACCGCCGTGACCCGGTCGATGAGGTGAAAACGCACGGGGTCGAAACCGGGGGACGGGGCGGGGGTCGCGGGAGCCGACCGGACGCGGTTCGGCCCGGAATGCGGGAAGTTTGGAGGAAGATAACGTCGCCCCCACCCCGGTCCAACCAACGACGGCCCGGAGTCGGGCGCCCGTTACCAGGCCGCCTCGCCGCCGTTACCAGGCCGCCTCGCCGCCGTTACCAGGCCGCTTCGCCGCCGTTCCAAGCCGGTTCGGCCGGCGCCCCGGCGGTCGGCAGCAGGGGGGAGACGTCGAAGGAATAGTCGTACCGCCGGGCCGTGATCCCGCCGACGGTTGTCTCCCTGGCCCGCGGCTCGATCCGCACCGGCGGGCCGAACGGGTCCGGCCGGGCGATCTCCGCCTGCCCCGTCGGCACGTACGGCGGCGCCGACGGCGGCGGCCCGACCGGCGCCGGCGGGGGGAGCGGGGGGAAGCCGCCGACCGGCGGCACGCCCCACCCCGGCGTTCCCCACCCCGGCCCGCCCCAGCCCGGAGCCGGCGCGACGCCGGGTCCGGGTCCCCACGCCGCGGGCGGGAACGGCGACCGGTACGCCCCGCCGAAGCCCGGCTGCTGGGCGGTGGCGACTTCCGCCCCGCCGAGGATCAGCAGGGCCGCGACGAGCAGCGGGAGGGCGGGACGCACGGCCGGCAGTCGGTTCAGGGACGGGAAGGCGAGAGGCCGCGACTTCAGCGAATCGGCCGCGGCCGATCCGACCCTACGGACCGGCAAACCCGCCGTGCCAGAACGAAGTTCGCCCGACCATTCCCTTTCGCCCCAATCCCGCGACCGGCGCCCGACCGACCCTCACCGGCCGCACCGTCCGTCGGCCGTCCCCGCCCCCCGCCGCCCGCTTCGTCATGCGATCCGCCGCCGCCCCGACCGCCCCCGTCGACGCCCCGCCCCGCTCCTTCGCCCCCTCCGGCGGAGCGTGGTTCATGCTGGCGTTCGGGCTGGCCTGCGGCCTGGCGGTCGGGCAGTTCACCGCCGGGCGGGCCGTCCGGGCCGACCTGTACGCCCTGAAGAAGGACGTGGCGGAGGTCCGCCGGGCCGCCGACAGCCTCACCGCCGCCGGGGGCCGCAGCGATCAGGTCGCCTCCCTGCTGGAGGACCTCCGCAAACAGCGGGCCGCGGTGAAGGAGGCGGACGGCGCCTGGCGGGAGGCGAACGCCGCCCTCGCCCAGGCCGCCCGCCTGCGGGAGAACTCCGAGACGGCGCTGCTGGGGGCGAAGGAGACCGCCCTGCACGCCCAAACCGTCGCCGCCGCGGCCGCCGACGCCCTGGAGGGCTCCCGGGCCGCCCGCGACGCCGCGACCGAGGCCGGCGCCGTGCTGACGGCGGTCGCCGCGACCGGCCCGCAGTCCGCGGCGGCCCGGGAGGCGGTCGCCGCCCACGCGGCCCTGATGACGGAGCAGGCCGAGACCTTCGCCGCCGCCCGCGCCGCCTGGGACGCCGCCCGCGAATCCGCCCGGGGGCTGGTGGAGGAAGCGGAGGCCGTCGACGCCGCCGCCAACGCCGCCGCGGCCGACCTGAACGCCGCCAAGACGGCCCTCGCGGACCTCGCCGCCCTGAAGACGCTCGTCCGCGAGGCCGGCGCCGACTTCCCCGCCGTCTGGCAGACCCTCGACGGCCTGCTCACGATGCGGGACTGGCTCGCCGAGAACCCCGTCCCCCGCATCGCCGTCGCCCCGGACGCGGCTCCCGCGACGAATTGACCGGCGAGCGGGGGGCGTCAGCCCCCTGAGCCCCCCGAGCGGCGGTCACGCCCTCATCGTCTCTCGAAGGTCCTCGCACTTGGCCCCGCTCCTCATCACCCTCGGCCTCGTGACGCTCTGCGGGGCGGCGGCCTGGATTTACGGCGAGACGGCCGCGTTGCGATGGGTCCGCACGCTCGGAGCGTTCGCTCTGCTCGGAGTCGTCGGAATCGGCGGGGCGATCGCGGGAAGCGTCGACCAGTGGTTCAGGCTCAACTTCGAATATGCCGAGCGTTTAGAAGCGTTCCGGGCCGCGGCCGAGAAACGGCTGGAAGCGGGCGAGTGCGACCGGGTGCGGGCGGAACTTCGCTTGCTGAACGGCCAATTGACCTACGAGTCCGGACTCACCCTCCGCAAGCTGGAGGAAAGCACGACCCGCCTGACCGCCCCCCGTAAGGCGTCCGCCGACGCCCCTCAGGGGGCTGACGCGCCCCGCTCGCCGGAATGACCGACTTCCGCCCCACCGCGACGCTCGCCGCCCTCCGCACCCGCGCCGCCCTGACGAAGCGGCTGCGGGCGCTCTTTGCGGAGCGGGATTATCTCGAGGTGGAGACGCCGGCCCTCAGCGCCGACGTGGTCGTCGACGCCCATATTGAACCGCTCCGCGCCCGCATCCATCCCGACCCGGCCCGGCGGGAGCGGTACGAGCGGCGGTTCCTGCAGACCTCGCCGGAGTTCCACCTCAAACGGCTCGTCGCCGCCGGCTACGGCAGCGTGTGGAACCTCTCCCGGGTCTTCCGCGACGGCGAAATCGGCGCCCGCCACAACCCGGAGTTCACCATGGCCGAGTGGTACGGCGTCGGCGAAGGACGGGATACGTGGCGCGATCAGGTGCGGGTGACCGAGGAATTCTTGCGGGCCTTGGAAGGCGGAAGGGACGACAGCGCTTTACGCCTTACGCCTTCCCCCTTTCCCCTGCTGACTTACGACGACGCCTTCGCCCGCTTCGTCGGCACGCCGGTGTTGGATCTGACCGCCGCCGACCTGCTCGCCCTGGCCCACGACCGCGGCGTGGCGCTGCCGGGGGGGATTGAGGGGGACCGGGACGGGCTCCTCAACGTGCTGCTCGCCGAATTGGTCGAGCCGCGGCTGGGCGGGGAGGAAACCGGCGGGCCCTGTTTTTTGTGCGACTACCCGGCCTCGCAGGCGGCGTTGGCGACGGTCCGCACCGACCCCGGCCGCCCGCCGGTCGCCGAGCGGTTCGAGTTGTATTGCGACGGCGTCGAACTCTGCAACGGCTATCAGGAACTCACCGACCCGGCCGAATTAAGAACGCGAATCGCGGAGCAGAACCGCCTGCGGACCGCCCACGGCCTCGAACCGCTGCCGGCGGAGAGCCGATTGCTCGCCGCGATGGAACATGGCCTGCCGAAGTGCAGTGGCGTGGCCCTCGGCTTCGACCGCCTCGTGATGCTGTTTACCGGAGCGACGACGCTGGGGGAGGTCGTGGCGTTTCCGCACGGCGTCGCGTAGTGACAAAGCTCCAAGACCAAGAAATCCAGAACCAAGTTGAGCGATCGCCGGCTCTTTTTGGTTCTTGATTTCTTGGTCTTGGAATTTCCCGTCAAAGACGGGTGGGGAACATCGCCCCGGCGACCTTCACCTCGGGGGCGAGGACGTAGATTTCCACGCGGCGGTTGAGCGCCCGGTTGCCGTCGTCGCGGTTGCGGACGACCGGCTGATATTTGCTGTACCCGGCGACGCCCATGCGGCTTTCCGCCAGCCCGGCGGCGGCGAGGGTGGTGGCGACTTCGTTGGCCCGGTTCGTGGAAAGGTGCCAGTTCGTCGGGTGCTTCGCTTTGGTCGCGGCGCCGGCGATGCGTTCGTCGTCGGTGTGGCCGACGATCAGGATGTTCAGGTCCTTGGCCTCCGGCGAGGACATAATTTCCGCGAACTCCCGCAGCAGGGGCACGGCGCCGGGGTTCAGCTCCGCCTTGCCGCTGTCGAACAGCACGTGCGGGCCGAACTTACTCACGCCGGTCAGCGGATCGAAATCGAAGTCCGGGTAGCGGGAGGCCAACTCCTCGAAGCGGGCCGTGGCGGAGCTGGACAGCGGGCTGTCCCCGCCGCCGACGTCCCGCAGCAAATTGATATAGCGGCCCTGCAACTCGCCGCGTTCGCCGGAGAGGTTTTCGAGGCGGCGGTTGGCGATGTCCAGCCCCGCCTGCAACTTGGCGGCGTGGCGTTCGGTCATCTCCACGCTGGCGATGAGGGCGTCCCGCTCCTGGGCCGCGGCCAGGCGGGCGGCGCGTTCCTGCTCGGCTCGGGCGAGCGCCGTTTCGTACTGAGCGGCGAGAGTGTCCCGTTCCGACTCGGCGGCGAGCACTTCCTCCCGCAACGCGGCCGCGGTCTGCCGCGTCTCGACCAGTCGGTTCCGCGGCACCACGTCGCACCCCACCGGGACCAGCGCCGCGATCAGCAGAGCCCCCAAACTCCAGCGGACCCGGCGGGGCAGACGCCGACCGAACTCCCGATCGGGAGTCGCGGCCGGAGACAACCGGGAGTCTGCGGGAGTCGCGGGAGGCGTCATGGCCGGGCTCTCGCCAAAAAGGGGGGACCGATCCCGGGGGCGCGAAGCTTCGCCCGCGGGACAGTTCGCCGGTGTAGGTCGCCGCCGCCGCGGACGGCAAGAGCGATTCAAGTTTCCCCCGCCGCCGGCCGGGGGCGCGAACCGCTCGGGGCGACGCTCTGCGTCGCCCCGCAGGGGACGCGGAGCGTCCAGCCGCTCCGCGGCCTGTCCGTCCCGACGCAGAGCGTCGGGACGAGAGCAGTGCCCCCTTTCTCCCGCTCTCAGCCGTCGGTGAAGAACTCCAGCCGGACGACCCGGCCGGTCTCGAAGCCGACGGTCATCTGCCGGCCGGGGGCGTCTAAGGCCAGGCCGGCGATCGCCCCGGGGGCGGGGGCGGCCCAGTCGACCTCGCCGGCGGCGTTGAGGCGGAAGAGTTCGTGCTCTAACGTGGCGACCGCCAGCGGGCCCCAGCCGCGGAACGCCAGCGCCACCTTCGCGGGGCTGCCGCCGGTGGAGAGCGTGTCCCGCACCCGGCCTTCGCCGTCGAACCGCTGCACGCCGAGGTTGAACGCCGCCACGGCCATCCGCGTCCCGTCGCCGGTCACGGCGAGGTCCCCGCAGTTCGCCCAGGTTTTCACGTCCAGCTCCTGCCGGCCGCGGAGGTCGTAGGAGGCGATCAGCCCGCGGTCGGCGGCGCCCACCAGCAGCGGGCGGGTCGCCAGGAACCGCAGGTGGTCCAGCGGCCGCAGGGCGGTGAAGCGGGCCAGCTTCTTGCGGCGATTCGTGTAGACGGTCACGTCGCCGTTGGAGAGGGCGACCGCGGCGTGCCGGCCGTGCGGGTCGACGGCGACGGCGGTGATCGTCGCGGGCATCGACTGGCGCCACTTCACCTTCAGGTCCGGCTCGATCCAGCCGAGCGTGTCCGCCCCGAAGGCCGCGGCGGCCGCCGCGCCGGAGTCCGCGAAGGCCAGCGCCGAGAGGTCCTTCAAACCCCGCTGCAAGTGCTCGATGCGGCCGGCGGGGTCGAGCAGGTACAGCCCCCCGCCGGCGTCCGCGGCCAGGGTGCGGCCGCCCTCCCGGGCCACGCCCAGAGCGATCAGTGGGGCGTCGGTGAAGAATCCCCACGACAGCGCCGGCGGCATGCCCCGGCCGGCGGACAGCCATGCGGCGTCGGCCCCCGGTTCATGGGAAAACTGGCTCATGCGGGGGAGGGCGCCGAGTCCGACGGCGCTTCGCCACGGGAACCCCGCGGCCCGCGGGCGACCATCGCCAGCACGCCCGCCCACCCGGCGAGCTGCTGATCGGTGAGGGTCGCCTCCCGCCCGACCCGCCGGCGGTGCAGCGCCGCCCGCAGTTCGCGGCGGGTTTTGCGGGGCAGGTTGAGCCGATCGTTCACCACCAGCCCGCAGACCATCTGCCGTTGGTGCCGGCGGAGGACGCGCGTCTTGCGGGCGTTCAATTCAAACCCGGCCCGGCGGACGATCCGCTCGACACGGCGGAGCAGGTCGCGGACGGCCTGCCCGTCGTCCTCGGCGCTGCTGAAGGCGAGGTCGTCCGCGTAGCGGGTGTAGCGAAAGCCCTGCCGCCCGGCCGCCTTGGCGAGGGCGTAGTCCACGCCGTGCATTAGCAGATTGGAGAGCCGGGGGCTCGTCGGCGCCCCCTGCGGCAGGCCGCCCTCATGCGTGGTGAGCTTCGTCAGCAGCGCCGCGGCCTCCCCGTTCCAGCCGATCCGACGAAAGTAGTATTCGACGGACTTCGCGGTGACGGAGGGGAAGAAGTCCTTCAGGTCGCAGGTCGCCACCACCGCCCGGCCGACGTGCGGGGCGGCGTGATCGACGACGCCCTTCCCCCGCTCGAACCCGCAGGCCGCCGGGTCCGCGTGCAGCTTGGCCAGCACGCGGCGGAGCAGCGTGCGTTGCAGGTCCATCGTCGCCGGGTCGGGGATCGTCAGCGTGCGGTCCCCGCCGCCGGGCTTGGGGATCGTCGCCGCGTGGTAGCTCGGCTCGTGGTTCCGGAGCCGATGGTCCGTCAGCCCGCAGCGGCGGGCGAGTTCCTCCACGCCCAGTCCCTTCCCCCGCCACGCCCGCCAACGGTGGCCGAGGCGGAACAGCGAGTAGCGATCGACCCGCTTCAGCCGCTTGAGGAAGTACCACTGGGCGAAGTTGAGGCCGATCGCCGCCACGACCGAGCCGCCCAGCAGGCCGACGATCAGTCCGAACGCACGAACCAGAAAGATCCCGATCCCGACGAGCAGCCCGCCGAGCCCCGCCAGCCACAGGACAATCCAGAACAGATCGCTGGCCGTCGGAAACCCGTGCCCGTCCCGCCCGGGGTCGGCGGCGCGCGGGTCAGTCGGCATGACGGGCGGAAAGCACAAGGAAACGGGGCGGGACGGCCGGTCCAAGGTACCGCCCGCCCCGCCCCGGCGTCCCGCCAACGGACGAGTTCGAGACGAAGTCGTCCGTTGCCCGAAGTTTGAAGCCGACCATGTCAGCCCGGACGGCGAACCGCCGCCCCGCGCTCGGGCGAGCGCCACCGGGACGTTTTCAGCCTAACCCGCACGGCTTGGAGCCGCGACCGCGAGAGAACCTCTCGGGCGACGCGGCCCGCCGGCCCGGCGCTCCGCCTTGGGCATCACGCTTATGCATCACGGCGAGGGACGCTCCCTCACGGTCGCGGCTCCCGGCGTTCCGCCTATCCTCCCGGCGTGTTCCCCCGCCCCGCCCCGCTGCCGTTCCTCGACCTCACCCGGTCCGACCCGCGCGAGGACCTCGCCCTCGACGAGGCATTGCTGCGGAGCGTGGATCAGCACGGCGGCCCCGGCCTGCTGCGCATCTGGGAGCGGCCGGAGCCCTGCGTGGTGCTGGGCCGGGCGAACCGCCTGGCCCTGAACTCCGATCCGGCCGCCTGCGAAGCCGCCGGCGTGCCGATCCTGCGGCGGGCCAGCGGCGGCGGGACCGTGCTGCTGGGACCGGGGGCGCTCTGCTGGTCGCTGGTGTTGCCGGTCGGCCCGCCGGCCGGGATGCCGGGCGATATTCCGGCCGTGACCGCGGCGATCATGCACCGCCTCGCCGACGCCCTCCGCCCCCTCGTCCCCGGCGCCGGCGTGGACGGCACCAGCGACCTCACCGTGCCTGACGAACAGGGGGGCAGACGCAAGGTCGGCGGGAACGCCCAGCGGTGGCTCAAGCGGGCGATGCTCCACCACGGCACGCTGCTGACCGGCTTCGACCTTCCCGCAATCGGGCGGTTCCTCACCCCGCCGGAGCGCCAGCCGGACTACCGGGCCGGCCGCGACCACGGGGCGTTCGTCACGAACCTCCCGCTGCCCCGGGCGGACCTCGTCGCCGCCCTCCGCACCGCCTTCGGAGCGACCGATCCACCGCCGGAGGCGCCGACCGAGTTGGCGACGAGATTGTTCCGCGAACGCTACAGCGACCCGGCGTGGCACACGCGGCGGTGAATCGTCGGGTCCGCTCCGCGGACCGTGAGAGCGGCCCTGAAAAACGTCGAGTCGACCGCACCGCCTCTGGCCGGTCCGCAGAGCGGACCCTACGGGCCGTCAGGCAATCGCCGCGCCCGCCGCCGTCGGCGCCGGTTCGGGCGGGAGGAACTTCTCGACCACCGCGGCCCCGGTGGCGTC
The DNA here is from genome assembly GCF_043951915.1 of Alienimonas sp. DA493. Classification (NCBI taxonomy): domain Bacteria; kingdom Pseudomonadati; phylum Planctomycetota; class Planctomycetia; order Planctomycetales; family Planctomycetaceae; genus Alienimonas; species Alienimonas sp. DA493. The sequence goes on from NZ_JBINJD010000080.1 coordinate 10,614, forward strand.
GCCGAAGACGTTGACGGCGGTGCGGAAGCGGTCCAGCAGCCAGTCGACGGAAAGAATGAGACCGGCCAATTCCACCGGCAGGCCGACCGCGTTCAGCACGATGATGAGCGTGAACAATCCCGCCTGCGGAATGCCGGCGGCGCCGATCGCCGCCAGGGTGGCGGTCGCGGCAACGACGATCTGCGTCGTCAGGCCCATATCGATCGCGTCCGCGGAGCCGACGAGCGTCTGGGCGATAAACAGCGCCGCGACCGCTTCGTACAGGGCGGTGCCGTCCATATTAATGGTCGCCCCCAGGGGGAGCACGAAGTCCACGCTTTTCCGCTTTACGTGGGCCTTTTCGACGGCGGTCTCCATCGTGACCGGCAGCGTGGCGCTGCTGCTCGCCGTGGCGAAAGCCGTCAGCAGCGGGCGGCTCATCTGAAACAGGAAGCGATACGGGTTCCGCCGCGTGAGCAACCATAAAATCAGCGGCAGCGTGACGAACGCGTGCGCCGCCAGCCCCGTCAGCACCGTCGCGGAGTACCAGCCGACCTTCGCCATCTCCCCGGCGAAGTCCCCGTCCGCGGCGGCCTCGCCGAACTGCCCGGCGACCAAACAAAATACGCCCACGGGGGCCGTCCACATCACCAACAGGACGAACTTCATTAAGACGTCGTTCGCCTCGGTCACGAACTTGGTCACCGTGCCGACGGCCGCCCCCATCGTGGTGAGCACCGCGGCGAAGGCGAGACTGAACACGATGAGCGGCAATAAATCGGTCTCCGCGGCGCTCTCGAAGAGGTTGTCGGTGAACAACATCGTGAGCAGGTTCTCGAAGATCGCCCCGATCCCGGCCGGCTCCGCGACGGCCCGCTCCCCCAGCTTGGCGGAGACCTCCGCCCGGGCGACCTCGCGGGCCGCGGAGCCGTCGATGCCGGCCCCTGGATTGAACAGGTTCACCAACACAATGCCCGTCACCACCGCCAACGCGGTCGTGCAGAAGTAATAAATCAGCGTCGCCGCCCCCGGCCGGCCGAGTTGGCGGACGTCGCCCATCGACAGCACCCCGCAGACCACGCTGGTGACGACCAGCGGGACCACCAGCATCTTCAACACCGACAGGAACACCTGCCCGCCGACCGCGAACGACGCCGCGACCCCCGGCGCCGCCCACGCCAACGCCAACGCCAACACGATTCCGACGAAGATCAGCCCGGTCAGCAGGTTCTCCTTCCCGCCCTCGTTAGGCTCGACCCGGGCGGGCGGCTCCGGCTCCGCGGGCGGAGCGGCGGCGGCGGGCGGGTACGGCGGGGCGGCGGTCATGCCCGGAGAATACCCGGACCGGGCGCATCGGTCTTTGACGGATGAGGCGTCGTCATGCTGACGACGGCTGTCTCCGCCCGACGACACCTCCGGCCGGCCCGCCCCGGCGTCCCGCGATCCTTCGCGGACGAAGAATCCCCAAGGAAATCAGGCGGGGGACGCACCTCTCGGGGGGAACGTCGCACGTCCCCCCGCGGTTCGGCGCCGGCTTCGCGTGGGGAAGCGGCATGGCCGACGCCGGCCGCCGACCGCTCCGACGGCCGGCCCCCTCTCCCCCCGTCCACCAGCACCTCGCTCCGGGCCGCTCCGATGTTCACCAAGCTCCTCCCCGCCCGCTTCGCCGCCCTCGCCCTCGCCGCGGCGGTCGGCGTCCCGGCCGCCTCCGCCCAGGGAATCGCCTCCCCGGCCGGCGTCGCCACGCCGACCCTCGGCGGGTCCGCCGTCCACACGCAGCCGTACCACGGACGCCACGGCTGGGTCCGCCCGCGGCCCCGCCCCGTGCCGCTCCCGTACAACCCGATTGTCGACCAGGACGGCTTCACCGACGTCGAATACGACCCGTTCTCCAACGTGATCGACGTGAACCGCCAGCGGATTTCGAAACGGCTGAGCGCCTACGACCCGCACCGCGGGTACGTCGACCCCGGCTCGCTGCGGCATGTGGACCGCTGGATTCAGGTCAACGGCCAGTGGGTTCGCGAACACGGCACCACCTGGACCAGCCACGGGGTGCCGCACGGCAACCTGACCCGCGACCGCAGCACGTTCCGGCCCTTCCCTGGCCACGGCGGCCTGCCCGGCCACGGCGGGATCCGGGAGAACGATCGCGACACGGTCATTTACTCGCAGCCCGCGAACCCCGGCTCGTCGCTGCCGAGCGGCCCCGGCGGCGTCCGCGAAAACAGCAGCGACACCGTGCTGTTCTCCACGGCCCCGCCGTCGCAAAACGCGAACGGCGGTAACGTCCAGCCCCGCGCGGGCCAGATCCTGCCCCGCGGCGGGCAGCGTCGGCGTTGAGCGTTCGCCCCAGCCGCTGAGCGACGACGCCCGCTGATGAATGCGCCCCCGGTAAATCGCCGGGGGCGTGTTGCGTTCGGTCGCCGCCTGCCCGGGTTCTAAAACTCGTCCACGACCTCGCCGGCAGCCCGCGTGGAGACCGCCCGCCAGACGTCCAACTTGACGGAATCGCCGACGAATCGCGTCGCCCCGTCCATCAACAGCACGTGGACGCCGCCTTCGTGATAACTGCGGCTGGTCACGGCGGCGTGCGTCGGCCCCTCGCAGTTTTTGCCCTCGCGGCAGGCGGTGAAGTCGCCGTCGTCCGCCCCGCCGCCCGCGTCCCCGCCGGCGACCGGCACGACCGCGTTCGGCCCCAGCGCGGCGGTGAAACCGGTCTGATGCACCCGCCCGTCGACCCATTCCGTGTGGCCGCTGTTCTCCTTGAAGCTACCGGCCAGCGGCGACAGGGCCGCCGGGTCGGTCGGCGGGGCGTCCGGACTCTCCTCCCCGTCCCGCACGTAGGGGGTGAAGGCTTTCACCTCCGCGAACGCCAGCGTGCCGGTGACGCCGTCGCGGAACGCCTCGAACCCGAAGGCGCTGTTCGGGGCGAACGCCCCGCGGCCCTGCTTGCGGGTTTCGTTGCTCCAGACGAACCAGTCTCCGCCGTTGAAGCCGTAGTTCGTCGGGTAGTGAATCGGATTGCCGCTCGAATCAGTGCGGACACGATCGTTGATTTCCTCCGGGCACAGGTAGGTCGGCACGCGGAAGGTGCGGACCTCCAGGCTGGCGTCGTCCCCGCCATAGGACTGCGTGAAGTCCACCAGCTCCTCGACGTTCACCTGATCCAAGAACGGGAGCAGGCGGACGTGAACGCTCCACTGTCCGCCGGACCTGCTGCTGTCGGCGTCGACGACGAACGACGGCGGCAGGACGCCGGCGATCGATTCGTAGTTGTGCAGCCCCAACCCGATCTGCTTGAGGTTGTTCTGACATTGCGCCCGCCGGGCCGCCGCCCGCGCCTGCTGCACCGCGGGCAGCAACAGGCTCACCAGGATCGCAATGATCGCGATCACCACCAACAGTTCGATCAGCGTAAATCCGGATCGGGAGAACCGAGCCGGAGCCGGGCCGCGGAGAGAGTTTGCCAAGGAAGCCGAGGGCCAGAGGGACGGGCAAAGCCGAGACTGAGACGCTGTCTCAACTTCAGTGGGTGGAGCGGAACCCTACCCGCCCCCTTTTTCGCATGCAAGCTGGCGAGAATCGCCGCCGGCAAACCGGAGAGGATGCCACCCGGCCGCCCGCCCCGTCGTTTCAGCCCCGCCCGCGTCCCGGCAGCGCCGCATTGGCGGCGTGGGCCATGTCGGCGCTGGCGACCCCCTCCTCCACCGGACAGGTCGGCTCCTCGCGGCTGCGGATGCAGTTCACCCAGTTCTCCAGGTGATACTTCGCCCCGTCGACGGCGTCGTAGAAGTCCAGCCCCCGCAACTTGTCCGGGGCTTCGAGGCGCTCCTTCGGCTCCACGCCGCTGCGGTGCTGGGGGATCAATTCATACCGACCACGGTCCACGTAGAGAGTCGCCTTGGAGCCCATGAACTCCGTGCAGGCCCGGTCGCGGTGGTTGGCGAAGGTGCCCTCGAAATGCATCTGCGGCCCCGGCGCGCCGTCTTCGCTCGCCGGGAACGACAGCAGCGTTTGCACGGTGTCCGGCGTCTCCCAGAGCCCGGCGGTGGTGAAGTGATCGCCGACGCTCACCGCCCGGCTCACCTCCCCCGGCTGCAGGAACCAGCGGGCGGTGTCCGCCCAGTGGACCATCAGGTCGGTGAAGATGCCGCCGCCGAAGTCCCAGTACCAGCGCCAGTTCCGCATCCGCTGGCTGTCGAACGGCTGATCCGGGGCGTCGCCGAGGAACAGGTCCCAATCGACCGTCGACGGATCGACCTGCGGAGCCCGTCCCCGGCCCGGATTGTTGCGGTTCCAGGTCATTCGCACCTTATAAATCTCCCCCGCGGCGCCTTCTTGCAGGAGCTTCCGAGCCTCCGCGAGGTGCGGCATGCTGCGGTGCTGCGTGCCGACCTGCAGAATGCGTTTGTTGTCCCGCACGGCTCGGATCATCCGGTCGCCCTCCGCCGCGGTGTGCGTCAGCGGCTTTTCGCAATACACGTCCAGCCCCGCCTCGCAGCAGGCGACCGAGCAGGGCACGTGCTGATGATCCGGCGTGGCGACGAGGGCGGCGTCCAGCTTCGTCTCCGCCAGCATCTTGCGCAGGTCGGCGAACGCCGCCGCCCGCGGATCGGCCAGTTTGAGCCCGGCGGCCCGGGCCTCGTCCCAGACGTCGCAGACCGCGACGATCCGCACCCCGGGCACGTTCCGCAGCCGATCCATCAACCAGCGCCCGCGCCCGCCGGGGCCGACGACTCCGACGTCGATCGTCTCGTTGATCAGCCGCGAGGCCCGGGCGGACCGCCCGGCGGCGTGGAGCCCCGCCGCGAGCGACGCGGCGAGAACGGTACGGCGGGTGTGCATGAGGAACTTTCGACTACGGGGAGGAGCGGTTCCATCGATCATGACCGATCCATGACCGGGATTCGACGGAACCCGCCCGCGGGACGGGCCGCCGAACCGGCTGCCGCGCGTTCCGGGCGGACCGTTTAGGCGTCCCGACGCGGGTGACGACGGGGGCTGATTGGCACGCCAAATCTTTTCAGGCGTCTGACCCCCGCCGGAGGGCGCGTCCGCTGAACCGCTCGGCGGCCGACCGCCGCCCGAGCCCGACGCCCGCCCCGGGCGTTTTCCTCCGAGCGAAGCTCCCCCTGTGTTCACCCCCATGCGTACCGCGTTCGCGGCCGTCGCGCTGACGGCGTTTTCGGCGGCGCAGGCCGCCGCGCAAAACCACCAAGGTTACATCATCGGCCCCGCGGGGCCGTCCGGCGTCGTCCTGCAGGGCGGCCAGCCCCACCAGGCGTACTACCCGCCGCACAACCCGGTCATTCATCAGGGCGGTTCGGTCAGCGGGCACTTCGACCCGTGGACGAATCACACCACCATTAACCAAGGCACGCAGACGACCTTTCACAGCGCCACGGACCCCAACCGGCACGTCGTCGACCCCGGGTCGATGCAGTACGTGAACCGAATGGTCCTCCGCAACGGGCAGTGGGTCCGGGAGACCGGCCGCCGGTGGACCAGTTACGGCGTTCCCCACGCGGACCTGAACTACGGCTCCACCACTTATATCCCGAACGGGTCCGGCGGCACGACCCTGAACCAGGACCACGGCGTCGCCTATTCCCATCAGGGCTCCGGCGGGATCGTCGTTCACCCGAACTCCGGCCTCTCGCACGGCCCGCCCCAGACGTTTTCTCCCGGCGGCGGGACCACGCTGAACCAGAACCACACGGTGATCCGTTCCCGCCCGCGTCCCTGAGGCGCCCGGGCGGAGTCGTCCGCGTCGGGACGCCCGGCGCGGGCGGCGCGCCGTGGTTCACGCGGGGTCCCGCCTCAGTCGAGGAACCGCATCAGGTCTTCCAGCAACGCCTCGTCCGTCGCCGCGGGGTCGGGCAGCGGGATATAGGCCGTGCGGCGGTCGGCGACCCGCAGGTTCTTTTTGAGGCGGCCTTTGAGCTCCGTCATCTTGTCCGCGTCCTCGTAATTGAAGCGGGCGTAGCCGTCCTCGATCTTCACGTCCGTGAACGACCAGTCGCGACAGACCAGTTGCAGCCGTTTGACCGCCAGCAACCGGCCGACCGGCGCCGGCGGGGGGCCGAAGCGGTCTTTTAATTCCTCGGCGAACTCCGCCAGCTCCGGCGTGCCGCGGACGTTGGACAGTTTGCGGTACACCTCCAGCTTCGTGCGGCCCGGCGGGACGTAGCCGTCCGGGAGGAAGGCGGAGATCGGCAGGTCCACGTTCACCGCCAGCGGTTTGCGGACCGGCTCGCCCTTCAACGTGCGGACCGCGTTCTCCAAGAGTTGGCAATAAAGTTCGTAGCCGACGGCATTGATCTGCCCGCTCTGCTCCGTGCCGAGGATGTTGCCGGCCCCGCGGATCTCCAGGTCCCGCATGGCGATTTTGAAGCCGGCCCCCAGTTCCGAATACTCCTCGATCGCCTTGAGCCGCTTCGCCGCCACGTCGGTGAGCATCCGGCCCTCTTTCAGCAGCAGATAGCAGTACGCCCGGTTGTGGTGCCGGCCGACGCGGCCCCGCAATTGGTGCAGGTCCGCCAGGCCGTAGCGGTCGGCCTCGTGAATGAACATCGTGTTCGCGTTGGGCACGTCGAGGCCCGATTCGATAATCGTCGTCGCCAACAAGATATCGATCCGGCCGCGGACGAACTCCGCCATCGTCTCCTCGACCTGCGTCGGCGGCATCTGACCGTGCACGATGCCGGCGGTCGCCTCGGGCACGATCTTCAACACCCGATCGCGGACGCGTTCGATGTCCTGCACCCGGTTATGCACGAAGTACGCCTGCCCGCCGCGGTTGAGTTCGCGGATCAGGGCGTGCCGGATCATCGCGTCGTCCCAGCGGGTGACGCGGGTTTCGATCGGCTGCCGGCCCGGCGGCGAGGTGGTGAGGTTGGAGATATCACGCAACCCCAGCAGGCTCATATGGAGCGTGCGGGGGATCGGCGTGGCGGAGAGCGTCAGCACGTCGACCTGCAGGCGGATCTGCTTGAGCGCCTCCTTCACGTCCACGCCGAACCGCTGTTCCTCGTCGATAATCAGCAGGCCGAGGTCCGCGAACTTGATGTCGGGCGAGACGAGCCGGTGCGTACCGATCACCACGTCGACCGTGCCCTCCTTGAGCCCCTTCAGAACCCGTTTCTGCTCCCGGCGGGTGCGGAAGCGGGAGAGGCTTTCGACGGTGACGGGGAACTCCGCCATGCGTTCGGCGAAGCTGCGGGCGTGCTGTTCGCAGAGCACCGTGGTGGGAACTAACACGGCGACCTGCCGACCGCCGTCGACGGCCCGGAAGGCGGCCCGCATCGCCACCTCCGTCTTGCCATAGCCCACGTCCCCGCAGATCAGCCGGTCCATCGGCCGCGGCAGCGACAGGTCCTTCTGAATTTCCGCGAACGCCGACGCCTGATCCGGCGTCGGTTCATAGGGGAACGCGGCGGCGAACTCCTCGACGTATTCCGTCGGCTCCGCGTGCGGCAGGCCGGGCTCGGACTGGCGGGCCGCCTGCATGCGGAGCATGTCCGCGGCCATATCCTCGACCGCGTCCGCCGCCTGCTTTTTCTTCTTCGACCACCCCAGCGTGCCGAGCTTCGACAGCTTGGGGGCGGCCTTCGTCGCCCCGACGTATTTTTGAACGAGATGGATCAGCGAGGCCGGCACGAACACCCGCACGTCGCCGGCGAACTCCAGTTCGAGATGTTCCTCCTTCTGGCCCCGCTGATCGAGCGCCTTCAACCCGCGGAAGCGGCCGATGCCGTGCGTGAGGTGCACGATCAGGTCGCCGTCGGACAGGTCGAGGAAATTGTCGATCGCCCGCGACTCCGCCGGCCGCCGGGGTCCGCCGCCCGTACGCACCCCGGCTCGGCCGAACAGTTCGTGGTCGGTCAGGACTAAGAGACCGTGATCGACCAGCCGGAACCCGGCCGATAATTCCCCGACGCAGAGCGTGACCCGCTCCGCCAGCGCCGGGCCGTTCTCCGCCTCGACCTCGGCGATCAGTTCGCCCAGGCGCTTTAATTCTCCTTGGTTGTGACAGGCGATCAGGGCCCGCTCGCCGGAACCCAGCACGAGGTCTAATTGTTCGACCGCCTGCCCCTTCGGGCCGGTGAATTTTTCGACGGCCTCGACCCGCAGCCGGCCGGTCGTTTCGTAACTGCTGGCGCCGATGCGGGCGAGCGTCACGCTCGGCCGCTGCGTGCAACGGGCGAGAACGGTGCGGACCGTATACAACCCCCGCGGGTCGTCGAGACGGTTCAAATAATGCTTGCCCTCGTCGGCGATCTCCGCGAGGTCCAGCAGCGCGACGGCATACTCCTCCGGCAGACTGTCCAGCAGCGAGGCCGTCCCCGCCGCCCGTTCGTCGCTCCCCGCTTCGCCGTCGCCGGCGTTCAGCGAGGGGGGCGGCAGGCAGGTCAGACGGGCCCGCTGCAATCCCTCGATTTTTCGCTGCGAAACCGGGTCGAAGGTTCGCAGGGAGTCGAGCTCATCGAAGGCGAACTCCACCCGCAGCGGGTCGGTCTCGCCGGCCGGCCAGACGTCGAAGATACCGCCGTGCAGGCTGAACTCGCCGGGCATTTCAATCCGCGGCACCCGTTCGAGACCGCGGTCCGCAAGCCACCGCATCAGTTCTTCCGGGTCGGCCTCCTCGCCGACGCTCAACGTGCGGGTCGCCGCGTCGCGGGCCGCTTTGGAAGGCACCGGCTGCATCAGGGCCTGCACCGGGGCGACGAGAACCCGCGGGCGGGCGGAGGCGTCCTCGTCCTCAATGCGGTTCAACGCCCCGGCCCGGGCCGCGAAAACCGGGTCGGCCGGGTCCGGGGCGGCGGTGAGACCGTCGCGGGCCGGAAACAGGGCCACCGACCGTCCGACGGCGTCTTCCCCCAGCATCGCGGCGACGTCCGCGGCGAAGTGCTCCGTGCCGGCGACCCGGGCGGTGACGACCAGCAGCGGCCGGCCGACGCCGCCCTCCGCGTCGTCCCGCACCAGCGCCGCGATCGCGGCGGCGGCGGAGCCGGCCCAGGCGCCCTCCAACGCCGCCCCGTCGCCCCGGGCGAGGGCGGCGGCGACCGGGGCGAACTGGGCGTCGCGCAGCAGCAAGCCCGGCAGATCGGCCAGGGAGGCGACTGCCGAGTCAGGAACGTCGGAGACCGCCGACGGGGACGCCCCGCCGCGGCGACGGGTGGCGGGCATAGTCCGATTGTGACGGCCCGCGGCGGCCCGTCCACCGCCGCCCCGGCGGCGCAATCCCGAGATTCGCCCCGAAACCGACCCGGGACCGGCGGGGCCGCGGCAACATGGGGGGCGGATGCCGACCGACCCGTCCCCCGCCGACTGCTCCGGTTCCCTCGCGGCGCCGCTGCCGGGCTGGCTGCGTTCGGTCGTGGCGGGACGGGTGGGCGACGCGGACCTTGCCGAGGACGTGCTGCAGGAAGTCGCCCTCGCGGAAGCTCGGACGGCCCCCGGCGGCGTTCCCCCCGCCGAACGCCGCGGGCCGTGGCTGTACCGGGTGGCGCTCCGTCAGGCGGCGTTCGCCCTGCGGACGGCCGGGCGGCGGAGACGGCGGGAACGAGCCGCCGCCGCCCCGGACCGCGACGCCGGGCCGCCGCCGCTAGCGACGCTGCTGCACGCGGAGACGGCCGACCTGCTGCGGGCCGCCCTCGCCGAACTGCCCCCCGCCGACCGGGACGTGCTGACGCTGTGCCACATGGAGGGCCTCACCTACGCCGGGATCGCGGAGCGACTCGGCGTGAGCGTGCATTGCGTGGAGGACCGCCTCCGCCGCGGCCGCGGCCGGCTGCGGCGGGCACTGGCCCGCCGGGGGGTGAGGGAGCCGTGACGGACCGACCGCTGCCCACGAACCAGGACCGAACGACGCCGACGCCCGCCGACTGCGGGCCCCTCCCGATGACCGACCTCACGACCGCCGCCCCCACGACTGCTGAGCTCGCCCAACGCTGCGCCGACGGCGTGCTGACGGACGCGCAGCGGAGCGACCTGCTCGCCCGGCTGGAGGCCGCCCCTGAAGGGTACCGGCCGCTGGCCCTCGCCCTGCTGGAACGCCGGCTGATCGACGCGGCCCTGCGAGATTCGCTCCGGACGACGGGGGGCGAACCGATCGCGCCCGCCGTGGACCCGCCGGCCGGGCGGGCGTGGCGGCGGGCGGCGGGGTGGGCGTTCAGCGCGGCGGCCGGATTGGCTGTCGGGCTGGGGTGGAACGCCGCCGCGGCCCCGGTCGTCCCGCCGCCGCCGGACGGGCGATCGCCGATCGCGTTGGCCGACGCGGCGACCGCCCCCGCCCCCACCCCGAACGCGACCGTCGCGCCGCTCTCCGTCCCGCCCGATCCCAGAGCGCCGGATCCCGGAGCGCCGGAAGTCCTGCCAAGGCCGGTGGCCCGGGTGGAGTGGCGGACCGAATCCGGCCGGCCGTTCGAACTGCCCGTGTACGACGAGCGCGACGTCTCCCCCGCGCTCGCCGCCCGCGCCGCGGACCCGCTGCCGGCCGACCTGCGGGCCGAACTGATCCGCACCGGCCGGTTCGGCGGCGAGGTCCGCCAGGAATACACCGTCCCGCTGCCCGACGGCCGCCTGCTAACCGTCCCCGTGCACGCCGTCCGCGTGCGACAGCCGGAAGTGTTTTGAGACGTTTTGAGGCGGTCTGAGGCGTTTTCAAAGCGTGTTCAGGCCGCCGGCTCCCCTCCCGTCCTGTCCCCCTTTCGGAAGCCCCCATGTTGCCCCTGTTGCTGTGCTATGCGTTCGCCCAAGCCCCGCCGGCCCCTAATAAGGCGAGCGAAGAGGTATCGACGGAAGATGTGCACGGGTTCGTCGTCGAAGTCTGGGACGACGCCTCACGGCAGTACACGCCGGTCACAACGAGCCCCTCGGCCGGCGGGGTGGTGACCTTCGAACTTCGCCCGGACGGCACGGGGTCGGACGTGCTGGTGCGGCAGAACGTCCCGCTGTTTCGCCTGCCCCGCCCCGCCGGACCGATGACCGGCACGCTCAAACTCACTGCCCCGGACGGCACGGTCACGGAGTATCGGGCGGAGTTTACCCCGGACCCGCCGGCGGCGCCGGAGCCCCCGCCCCGCTTCCGGCTGGGCGTCGTGCTGGAGTCCACGGAGCCGACCGGCGACCCGCCGGGGCTGGAGGTCCGGGAGGCGCTGGAGGGCTCCCCCGCCGCGGAGGCCGGGGTGGCCGGGGGCGACCGGCTGATCTCCGCGGACGGGGAGCCGCTGAAGTCCTTCGAGCAGTTGCGGGCCCGCATCGCGGAGGCGGCCGAACGCGGCGAGCCGCTGCGGGTGAAGGTCGTCCGGCCCGGCGAGGACGGCGGCGGGGCCCGAATCCTCGACCTCAAGATCCGGCCGGACGAGATCGACCTGAAGGCGGCCCCGTGGAAGCCGATCCCCGTCGAGACCGGCACGTTGGACTCCGGCGAGCCGTACCAGTTCGTCGGCCCGGCCGTCGTCCGCCCAGCGGAGTCGGCCGCGATCCGACTGGAGCGGGCCGCGGCCCAGATTCAGAAGGCCCGCGCGCAGCTCGAATTGGCCGAGATCCGCGAACGGAACGCCGTCAGCCTGTTCAAGCGGAATGCGACCTCCCCGTTGGAGGTTGCCGAGGCGCGTGCGAACGTCGCGGCCGCTCAGGCCGACCTGACCCAGGCCGAATTGGACCGACGGGCCGCCGAGGCCGCGACCCGACCGTCGCACCGCGGGGGCGAGGACGCCGAGCGCCGCAATGCCGACCGGGAGGCGGAGGTCCGCGCCTTGCGTGCCGAAATCCTCGAACTGCGGACCCGGGTCCAGGAACTGTCCGCCCGGCTGGTCCGCGAGGCGGACGCCGAACCGGAGGCGGACGCCGAGCCCGAGGCGGACGCCGAGCCGGAGGCGGACGCCGAGCCGGAGGCGGACGCCGAGCCGGAGGCAGACGCGTTGCCGGACCTGGAACCGGAGTTCGACGCGGACCCCGCCGGGTCGCAGAACGAATAACGATCACGTCGCGG
>NZ_JBINJD010000081.1:0-22281 GCF_043951915.1 Alienimonas sp. DA493
CTTCCGCCGGCCGGCGGGGCGGCGGGACGGGGCGGAAGACGGCGGGGCGAACGCGGACGACATCGGGCGGATCTCCAAATTCCGAGAGAAGGTCATTCTACCGACTGTCCCCCGCCCGGCGGAAAACGAAAACGCCCCGGACGCCTGAGGCGTCCGGGGCGTTGAACTCTCGGGCGGCCGGGTCGGGGCTCAGACCTTTTTGTCGTCGATCCAGCTCATCATTTCGCGGAGCTTCAGGCCGATCTGCTCCACGCCGTGCTCGCGTTCGCGGCGGCGGGTGGCCTTGAAGCTGGCCTGATTGGCCTTGTTCTCCAGGATCCAGTCGCGGGCGAACTTGCCGCTCTGGATGTCTTCCAGGACCCGCTTCATCTCGGCGCGGGTCTCGTCGGTGATGATGCGGGGGCCGGTTTTATAGTCGCCGTACTCCGCGGTGTTGGAGATGCTGTACCGCATGTAGCTGAGGCCGCCCTGGTAGAGCAGGTCGACGATCAACTTGAGTTCGTGCATGCACTCGAAGTAGGCCATCTCCGGCTGGTAGCCGGCGTCCACCAGCGTGTCGAAGCCGGCTTTGACCAGTTCGGAGACGCCGCCGCAGAGCACGGCCTGTTCGCCGAACAGGTCGGTTTCGGTTTCTTCGGCGAAGGTAGTCTCGATGACGCCGCCGCGGGTGCCGCCGACGCCCTTGGCGTAGGCCAGGGCCAGGCCGCGGACCTCGTCGAGGCTGGTGCCTTCGCTCTCCTGCAGGGCGATCAGGCAGGGGACGCCGCCGCCGGCGACGTACTCGCTGCGGACCAGGTGGCCGGGGCCCTTGGGGGCGACCAGGGCGCAGCCGACGCCCTTGGGCGGATCGATCTGGTTGAAGTGGATATTAAAGCCGTGGGAGCACATCAGCACGTTGCCGGGCTTCAGATTGCCGGCGACGTCGGCCTTGAACACGTCCGCCTGCACCTCGTCCGGGAGGAGCAGGTTGACGAGGTCGCCGGCCTCGGCGGCCTCGGCGGCGCTGACGGGCTTGAAGCCGTGCTCGACGGCCAGATCGTAGTTCGCGGAGCCCTTCCGCTGCCCGACGACCACGTTGACGCCGCTGTCGCGGAGGTTCTGGGCTTGGGCGTGGCCCTGGGAGCCGTAGCCGAGAATGGCGACCGTCTTGCCGTCCAGCAGGGACAGGTCGGCGTCGTCTTCGTAGTAAATCGTCGCGGCCATCGGGGGGGCTTCGCGGGGGTGGGGGGGAGTGAAGAGGAGTTAGCCGTCCTCTTCAAGAGGACGGCTAACGAATGCGTTGTCGCGTCGTGGAAGCGACCGGCGTTACGCGGCGGCCGGTTCGGCGGCGGCTTCGATTTCGGCGGCCTTCTCGGCCTGGGCGGCGGGGTCCTGGGCGTCCTCGACGCCCTCGGTGATCCGGCCCCGCCGGGCGAGGGCCACGCGGCCGGTGCGGACCAGCTCCAGAATCCCGAACGGCCGCACCAGATCGATAAACGCCTCGATCTTGGACTCCTGCCCGCTCAGCTCGACCATCAGGTGGGCCGGGGAGAGGTCCACGATCTTGCCGCGGAAGACGTCCACCAATTCGCGGATCTCGGTCCGGCGGGCGGCGGGGTTCTCCTCGCCGTTCGGGCCGACGCCGGCGGTGGAGACCTTCACGAGCATCAGGTCGCGGTCGACCATGTCCGTGTTCTGGTAATCCAGCACCCGGACGACGTTGACCAGCTTTTCCAGCTGTTTGCGGACCTGCTCCAGCACGCGGTCGTCGCCCTGAATGACGAAGGTCATCCGGGAGAACCGCGGGTTCTCCGTGGCGCCGACGGCCAGCGAGTCGATGTTGAAGGCCCGACTGGCCAACATGCCGGAAACGTGCGCCAGCACGCCCGGCTGGTTCATCACCAGGGCGGAGAGGACGTGACGCATAATAGGCAGACCGGGAGCGGGGGCGACGGGCGGCGCGGCAGACTACCGGCGGGCCGCCCGGGGGGAAAGCCAACCGGACCCCGGGGACGACCGCCGGGTTCGCGGCGGCCGGGACAGGAATGACGAATGACGAATGACGAATGACGAATGACGAATGACGAATGACGAATGACGAATGACGAATGACGAAGTTTATTCGCCGGCCGTTTCGTCGTTCGTCAGTCCGGGTGATCCGGCAGCGGGTCGGCCTCATAGAGATCGACGAAGCCCACCCGCCGCAGCACGGTCAGCGCCGGGGCGTTCCAGACCATCGTGTCTGCCCAGGCGGCCCCGCCGGGGGGGACGGCGGCGAGGGCGGCCCGCAGGACGGCCGTGCTCACCCCCCGCCCGCGGGCGGCCCGCTGCGTGGCCATGGCGTAGACCAACCGGTCGTCCGGCCCCAGCGCCTCGTGCCAGCCGGGCGCCCGATCCCCCGGCCGGGTGCGGGCGAAGCCCCGCGGTTCGCCGTCGAGCGAGCCGACCCACAGCGTCGCCCCCTCGGCGGCCTCGGCCCGCTGCACGGCGGGAAAGTCCGCCCCGAAGCGGTCGCTCAACGCCGCCGCCAGTTCGTCCGGCAGCGCCTCGCCGGGGCCGTACCCGACGACCGTCACGCCGGCCGCCGCCGAAGCCGCGGCGCCGGTCGCCTCGCACTTCAACACCGTCAGCCGACGCCGGAACCGGTTGTTCAACCGAAATTGAACGGCCCACAACGCATCGGCCAACGGGCGGGGCAGGGGCATGCGAGCGAACACGAGGGTTCCGACGGACAGGGCTGCGGTCTATCGTAGTCCACTCCGCCAGGATGCGCCCGATGTCCGCCGCCGCCGAACCACGCGCTGCCGCCCCGCCCGACGAGCCGGGAATGCTCAAGGTGTACCAACCGTGGCATGCCCCGCCGGTCGTGCGGGTGCCGTGGGATCGCGTGGACGAAGTGCGGCAGGCGTTGGAAGCGGTCGGGTTTCCCAATTGGGTGGGAGAAACGGGTTCCTTTGCCAATCTCGCCCCGTGGGCGACGGTCGTGCTCCGGTGGGAAGCCGACCAAGACGCTGCGCAGCGAGTTCTCGATGAACTCGTCCGCTGATCCCTCTGCCGATTCGGGCGGACTCGCGGCGAAGGTCGACCGCGTCAGATCCACCGCGAAACGCGAACTCGCCTCACTTCGACGCTACTGGCGCGATGCTGACGGAATTTGGCTGACCGTCCCGCGGCTTCAGGACCCCGAGGTGCTCGCGGCGATCTCGCGGCATCTCCTGAATGCCGGGGGATCTCAAACACTCTTGAATTCAGCGATCTCGGCTTCCACGGTCGACATCCTGGAAAGGGCGGCCAAACGGTCGGAAGGGTATCGTCTGAACGAACTCCCCTCGTTTGTGGTGCAGCAGGCGGTCTCGATTCTCGACGGGTTTCTCTTGAACCTGTCGCGAGTTTGGCTGACCGCTCATCCCCGAGCTTTGCTGCGAAGCGGTCGTGGGCAGAAAACCCGGGAGGTTTCGCTCGCCGAAGTCCTCGACGCTCCGAGTCGGGACGTCTTAATCAACCGCGTCGTCGAACGAGAGGTTCGCCGACGGGCGTACGGCAGCCTCGCGGAACAGCTTTCGTCGCTCAACGACTTATTCAAATACGAGTTACCGCCCGACGCGACCGAAACGCTTGCGGAACTCAAAGCTGCCCGGGATCTGCTGGTGCACGCCGGCGGGGTGGTCAACGCCGATTACCTCGCCGCAGCCGGCCCGGCGGCTCGGTTCGCCGCCGGCGAGCGCATCCAACTTCCAACCGACTATGTCCAGAACTCTTTGGACGTAATCTTCAGTGCGGTAGATTCGATCGCGCAAGCCGCCGTCGCCAAGGCCGGGGACGCCCCCGCCCGCGGGTAGGCCGACCGCGTCGTTATCCGCCGGCTTCCGGCAGGGCCGCCGCCAGGTCCGCCCCCGGCAGGTCGGGAATCCAGCCGAGATGCTGCATGGCGAGGACATAAAAGACGATGCCGATCACCTGCAGCACCATAATGGTGCCGCCGATCTTGATAAACTCCCCCCAGCCGACCGTTACGCCGGCCTCTTTCTTCAACGTATAAAGCGCGATCACGCAACTAATGCTGCCGATCGGGGTGGCGTTGCCGCCGAGGTTGCTGGCGAGAATCAGCGTCCACCACAGCGGCTCGATCTGCGTGCCGGGCTCCGCACCGACGCTTTCGACAATGGGAATGAGCGTCGCGGCGACGGGGATATTGTCCACAATCGCGCTGGCCACGGCGCTGAAGACGGCCAGCAGCGGGACGAGCAACTCCAGACGGCCGCCGCTCAGCGCGACGACCTGCCGGGCCAGCCATTCCAAGGCGCCGGTCGCCTCCACGCAGCCGATCACCAGAAACAGGCCGGTGAAGAACAGGATCACCGTCAGGTTCACCTTGCCGATGGCGTCCTCGACCCCCTTGCCGGCGAACAGCAGGCTGGCCACCCCGCCGGCCATCGCGACGTAGTCCACGCCCAGCCCCAGCGTCGTGGCGAAAGCGAAGCCCAGCACCGTCAGGGCCAGGATCACGGCGCTGCGGATCAGCACCCAGCGGCTCTCGACCAGCGCCCAGGGGTCGAACTCCCGCAGCTTGGCGTCCAGGGCGGCCTTCTGTTCGTCCGTCTGCTTCCACGGGACGGCGTCGCGGAAGAAGACCCGCAGCACGGCCATGGCGATCAGCAGGCTGAAGACCGCGAACGGCAGGCTGACCTCCAAAAACTGCACGTAGGGGATGCCCGCCTCGGTCCCGATCAGGATGTTCGGCAGGCCGCTGGCGAAGGTGGCCAGGGCGCCGGAGTTCGCGCAGATCGCCACGCTCAGCAGGAACGGCTTGGGGCTGTAATCCAGACTGCGGCAGATCACTAACACCAGCGAGCCGAGAATCAACATCGCCGGGACGATCGTCAGCACGGCGACGAGGAAGAACGTCAGCAGATTAATGCTGAGCCACAGCAGCCCCGCCCGGCCGTGCGTCAGCCGCACGATCCAGATGGAGATAAAGTGGAACAGCCCGCTTTTGCCGACCACGTCCACCAGAATGCCGGTGCCGATGATCACCGCGAAGATGTTCAGCTCCCCGCCGAGCACCTCGTAAACGTCGCCGTATTCGGCGAACAGCGGCTTCTCGCCGAACCACTGCATGTTCAGCGCCAGCAATACCATCACCAGCGCCCCGCCCAGAGCGGCGACGGTCTTGTGCAGGCGGTCGAACGCCACGCCGGCGTAGGTCAGCAGCATGCCGACCGCGAACAGGACCATCACCCAGCCGGGCGCCGGCTCCCCGCCGTGACCGCCGGCGGCCAACAGCGGGAGGAATCCGAACGTCAGGTCGGCGGTCGCCGGGATCGGGGCGAACCCGCAGGGCGGCGGCACGGGTGCGAACGGCACGGGTGCGGGAACCGGGCGGGGGGAGGGACCGACCGGAACGGGTCGGCCGGCGGGACGGGAAGGAGGTGCGGAACGACCGGCCGCCGACGGGGCGACCGACGACGGGCCAGCCGACGACACGCCGGAGCCCGGGGCGCCCGGCGGCGGGCGCCCGACGACGGGGGACCGCCGACAGGCCCGCGGGGGCGGCACGCTACCGCCCCCGCCGCCCGGAACCAACCGGACCGCCGCCCCGGGTTCTCTCCCGCCCCCCCGCCACCGCGTTCGCCCCCGCCCGCAAGCCCCGGAGGGCAAGGTCCCGGGGGCGTTCCCGACGACCTCCCGCCCTCCTACGGGGGATTTCCCCACGGCATGAACCGGCCTAGAGGGTGGGTTTCCCCCGTTGCCGTGAGGGGCCTCTCGGCACACACTCCCTCTCGCCGCCCTTCCCTCGTCCCGCGCATCCATGTCTTTACCGCCTGCTTCGCCGGCGCCCGGGACCGGGACCGGCGCTCACGAGGGGGCGCACACGGAGACTGCCCCGAACGGCGCGTCGCCCGACGCCCCAGACCGCGTTCCCCACGGCGCCCCGACGAACGGCGCGCCGACGAACGGCACGCCCAATGCAGAGTCCCGCTGGATCTCCCGGGCCCTGCTGGTGGACGACCGGGATCAGGCCCGCACCCGCGCCGCCGCGGAACTGAGGCGGGTCCTCCCGCAGGTGAAGTTGGAGGTCGCCGCCTCCCGGGCGGAAGCGGTCCGACTGCTGAACCGGTTCGCCCCGCCCCCCGGCGTCCAAGCCCCCGACGCCCAAACCCCCGACGCCCAAACCCCCGACGCCCAAACCCCCGGCGCCGGATGGGCCCCAGACGCACGGGCGAACCCGGACGTCCCGCCGCAGGCGGACGGCCCGGACCCCTCGGGCGGCCGGGCGAGCCGAGACGGACAAAAAAACCATACCTCGGACCAAAACCCGAACCAGGCGGCCGACCCGGGGCCGTTCCTGTTCGCGGTGCTGCGAGACGGCATGGCCTGGGACGACGGGATGCAGTTGCCGCACGCCGTCCGCGAGCGGCTGCCGGACGTTCCGCTGATCCTCACCTGCGATCCGGCGTGGGACGAGGGTCCCGCGGAGGCCCAGGATCCGGCCCGAGCGGAACGGGTGGTGCGGCGGGAAGGGCTGGAGGAAGCGATCCCGATTGCCGGAGACAACGTGGCCGCCATCGCCGCCGCCGCCGAGGCCTGCTTGAAGCTGGACCGGCTGGCCGCCGAACGCGACCGGGCGGAGGAGGAACGCGACCGTCAGGCGGCGGCGCGTCAGGCGATTGAGAAGAAGGTGGACCGGCTGCTGCGGGCCTCCGCCAAGTCCGCGGAGGTCGAGGCCGGCGAACGCCGCAAGCTCGCCCTCGTGCTGCACGAGGACATGCTGCAACTGTTGGTCGCCGCTCGGATGTTCCTCGCCTGCGCCCAGTCCTCGCAGGAGGAGCCGGAGGGCGGCCCGCTGGCGGAGATCGACACCCTGCTGGTCCGCAGCGTGCAGCTCTGCAAGGACCTGACCGGGCTGTGGAGCCCGCTGGTGCTCTACGAGGCCGGCCTGGTGGCGGCGCTGCGCTGGCTGGGCGAAACCACCCGGCCGCCCTCGGACAACCCGGAGGCGGACCCTGCCGAGGGAACCCCCGCCGGCCCGATCCCGGGGTCGCTGGTCGCGGAGGTGGACTGCGAGGACGACGCCGAACCCGCCACCCAGGACGGCCGCACGCTGCTGTATCAGGCCGCGGTGGAGCTGCTCTCCAACGTCTCCCGACACGCCGGCGTCGACCGGGCTCGGCTGTCGCTGCGCCGCGTCCGCACCGGGCCGGACTCGCCGGACATGCTCAGTTTGACGGTCTCGGACGAGGGCCGCGGCTTCGACGCCGCCCCGGCCGCCCCGAGCGACGGGGCCGCCCCCGACGCCGGGAACGGCCCCGCCGTCGACGCCGTCGCCGGCGGGACGAACTTCCCCGCGTCCGACCGGTTCGGACTGTTTAGCCTGGCGGAACGGCTGCGGTTGGCGGGGGGCCGCATGGAAATCGAAAGCGTCGCCGGCCGCGGCACGACGGTGCGACTGCTCTGCCCGGCGGACGCCGGCCGACTCGCCCAGCGCCCGCTGTTCGCGGACTCCGACGCCTCCTCCCCCTCCGCCGAAGCCCCCGCGGCCGGCGCCTCCGTCCCCCCCGCCGACGCCGCCGGGGTCTCCCTCGACCCCGCTTCGCAGAACGAGATGCTCGCCTCCGCCCCGCCCTCCGAGTCCGGTCCCGCGACCGACGCCGAGCCCCCCGCCCCCCCGGTGCGGGTGCTGCTGGCCGACGACCACCGCATCATTCGGATGTCGCTCTCCGGCCTGCTGGGCCGGGCGGCGGGGGTGCAGGTCGTCGGCGAGGCGGCCGACGGCGAGGAGGCCCTGCAGAAAGCGGAGGAACTGCGGCCGGACGTCGTGTTGATGGACGTAAACATGCCGAAGCTCAGCGGCGTGGAGGCGACCCGCCGCCTCAAGGCCGCCCAGCCCGAAACCCGCGTGATCGCCCTGTCGATGCACGAGTCCGACGACCGCGAGCTGGAGATGTTCGAGGCCGGCGCCGAGTGCTACGTCGTCAAGGACGGCCCGCCGGACCAGCTCCTTCGGGCCGTCCTCGGCAAATCCGCCCACTGACCGCCTCGCGGCTCGATGAATCTTTCCTGGAAGGGGTCCCGAGACGTCCTTTGAGAGAGGCGCCGCAGCCTCGGCCCCTGTTACTCTACGCACGTTCATCCCGGCTGTCCGTCCTCCCGCTCCGTTGTCCGAACCCGCGTCCCCCGAGGATCTGACCCCCGCCGGGGCGCCGCCGGCCTGCTATCGGTTTCAGTTATTCGTGACCGGCGACAGCGTCCTGTCGCGGCGAGCCCGGGAGCACGTCGAACGGCGCCTGATCGACCCGCTGGGCGGCCGGGCGGAGGTGGAGATCGTCGACCTGATCGCCGACCCCGTCGCGGCCCGGCGGGAACGCATCGTCGCCACCCCCACGCTGATTCGCTTGGAGCCGTCCCCGGTCGTGCGGCTGATCGGCGACCTGTCGGACTTCGACCGCGTCCGCGCCCTGGTGTTGGTCGGGGAGGATCACGACCTTCCCGAACACGTTCCGGACGCCGCCTCCGCCTCACCGCCGGCGGATTCGTCTCCCCTGTAACCCGGCCCGCTCTCCCGCGGCGCCGGCCCCGCTCGCTCCGTCCTCAACGCCCCGCCCCGGGGCGACCGTCGCCCGTCGGCCGGCGGTCTTCCGTCTTCCCCCTCGCCCCCGGTCCCGCCCACAATGTCCCACGCTTCCCAGGAAGACGCCCGCCCCGTCGGCGAAGGCGCCCCCGAGCACGCCCCCGCCCCGGACGCCGGAGACCTGCACTCCGGCCTGCCCCGCCTGGCCACGGGGCTGGAGGGGCTGGACCACGTGCTGATGGGCGGGCTGCCGCAGGGCCGCACCACCATGGTGTTGGGCTCCAGCGGCTCCGGGAAGACGCTGCTGATCTCACAAATCCTGTGGAACGCCGCCCAGCGGAACGAGCCGGCGGCGCTGGTCACCTTCGAGGAGCGGGCCCAGGAGCTGCTCCGCAACGTGGAGACCCTCGGCTGGGGGCTCCGCGGGGCGGCGGAATCCGGTCTGCTGCAGTTGGTCGACGCCTCCCCCCGCCCGGACGCCGAGGCGCCGACCGGGGCCTACGACCTCTCCGGCATCCTCCTGCAGGTTCAGGCCGCGATCCGGGAGAATGGGGCCAAGCTGGTCGTGCTGGACTCGCTGGGCGGGCTGTTCAGCCAGTTCGACGATCACGGCCTGCTGCGGCGGGAGATCGTCCGGCTGCGGGACGTCCTGCGGGACGCCGGCTGCACCACCGTGATGACCTCCGAACGGCTGGAGGAGGACGGGCCGATCTCCCGGCACGGCATCGAGGACTTCGTCGCCGACTGCGTGCTGATCCTGCGGCAGACCCTCGCCAACGAGCGGATCCGCCGCACCGTGCAGGTGCATAAACTCCGCGGCGACCGCCACCGCCACGGCGAGTTTCCCTTCACCATCGCCGCCGGCGGCGAGACCGCCCCGCCCGACGGCGAGCACAACGGGATCGTCGTGCTGCCGCTCTCGGCGGCCCGGCTGTCGCAGGAAAGCGTCTCCACCCGCATCCCCTTCGGCAACGCGGACCTGGACCGGATGGCCGGCGGCGGGCTGTTCCAGGACTCCGTCGTGCTGGTCAGCGGCCCCACCGGCAGCGGCAAAACCCTGCTCTGCTCCACCTTCGCCGCCCACGGCTGCAAGATCGGGGAACGCAGCCTGTATTTAAGCTACGAGGAAAGCCGCCCCCAATTAGGCCGCAACGCAACCAACTGGGGCTACGACTTCGACCGCTGGGAGCAGGAGGGGCTGTTAAAGGTCCGCAGCGAATACCCGGAGAACCGCGGCCTGGAGGGGCACCTCTACGGCATCCGCCGACAAATCGAACTGTTCCGTCCCAAACGGATCGTGATCGACAGCATCAGCGCCCTGGAGCGGATCAGCACCCCCCGCACCTTCCGCGAATTTTTAATCGGCCTGTCCAGCCATTTAAAACGCGAACGCATCTGCGCCCTGCTGACCGCCACCAGCCCCCACATGGTCGGCCCGGCGGGGAAGGTCGGCGCCCACATCTCCACCCTCACCGACGCGATCGTCCTGCTGCGCTATCTGGAGCAGGGGGAGGAGGTCGGCCGCAGCCTGTCCGTTATCAAAATGCGGGGCAGCCAGCACGACAAACACGTCCGTCGGTTCACGATCGACAACGACGGCATTCATCTCGGCGAACCGGTCCGCGAGGTGAACGCCGTGATCGGCAACATCCCCGCCTGAGCGGGGCGAGAGATTTCCCCCTCTCCCTGGAGGGCGAGGGGGAACGGCGGCCTCGGCGGGACAGGCCCGCGGGGCCGCTTTATCGTGGCGGGATGAACGCTCGCCCCCTCCTCGCCGCCGCCGTCGTCGTCCTCTGCCCCGCGTTCGCCGGGGCCGACGAGCCGTCCGTCGTCCGGCCGAACGTGCTGCTGATCGTCTCGGACGATCAGGGGGTGAACGACGTGGGCTGCTACGGCAGCGAGATCCCCACCCCGGCCCTCGACGCCCTCGCCGCCGAGGGATTGAAGTTCGAGCAGTTCTACGCCGCCAGCAGCATTTGCACGCCCTCGCGGTTCGGCCTGCTGACCGGCCGGTTCGCCCACCGCTCGGCCGACGCCCTCACCGGGGCGCTGATGTTTCTCGACCCCGCCGACGCGCAGCGCGGCCTCCGGGCCGACGAGACGACGTTCGTCTCGCTGCTGAAGAAGAACGGCTACCGCACGCACCTCGTCGGCAAGTGGCACCTCGGCCACGGCACGATCGGCGAAGGCGGCGGCAAGTTCTGGCCCACCGAGCACGGCTTCGACACCTTCTTCGGCCACACCGGCGGCTGCGTGGACTTCTTCACCTGCCGCTACGGCAACGTCCCCGACTGGTACCGCGGCGAGGAACTCGTCCCCACCGACGCCTACGCCACCGACGTCATCACCGACGAGGCCGTCGCCCTGATCCGCGGCGGCAAGCGAGACGAATCGGAACCGTGGTTCCTGGAGGTCGCCTACAACGCCCCGCACTACGGCAAAGGCTGGGACGAACCGGCGAATCGAACCCGAAACGTGATGCAGCCCAAGCCGGCCGACCTGGAGAAGGTGACCCGTCTGGGGAGCCGGATCGAGAACCCGCTGCGGCGGGCCTTCGCGGCGAAGGTCGTGGGGATGGACGCCGGGATCGCCCGGCTGCTGGACGCCCTGGAGGAGAGCGGGCAGGCGGAGGACACGCTGGTGATCTTCATGTCCGACCACGGCGGCGACCCGGACTACGGCGGCTCGAACGCCCCGCTGCGGGGCGAGAAGGCCACGCTGTACGAGGGCGGCGTCCGCGTCCCCTGTCTGGTGCGGTGGCCCGGCGTGGTCCAGCCCGGCGCGACGACCGACGCCGTCGCCACCGCCCTGGACTGGTTCCCCACCTTCGCCGACCTCGGCCTGCTGGAGGACGCCCCGACGAACCTCGACGGCCAGTCGATCGCCCCGCTGCTGCGCGGGGAGCCCCTGCCGAAGCACGTGCCGATCGTCTGGGCGACCGGCTCCCACGCGGAGCTGGACCGGGCCGCGTGGGTCGCGGTCCGCGACGGCGATTGGAAGTGGGTGCGGCACAAGGGCGACGAAGCGCTGTTCGACCTCGCCGCGGACCCCCGGGAAACGACGAACCGCCTCGCCGACCGCCCCGAGATCGCCGCCCGGCTGCGGGCTCTGGCGGACTGAACCCCGCTCCCCAGCCGCGCGAATAACCGGTCGACGGCCGGTGCACGGCCGAGGCCGCGATTTCGCCGCCGGCGGCGCGGTGGACGGGCGGACGCGCCGTCGACCGGTTCCCCACCGCGCATCCACCGCGGACCCACCAGTTGTTCGCGCCGGGGCGGGGGCGGTTCGCAATCGCAACCCGTTGTCCCGCGGCAAGTAACGCCCGCCGCCGCCGCGCCGTGCACCGCGAAGGGGCTCCCCGTAAAGGAATACTACTGATTCTTGGGGAGCGAGGGCGTCGCCCGGCCTCCGGCCGGACGCCGCGGGGCGGAGTAACGTACCGATCGGTAGAGAACGGGTCGAGCGTTTCACGCGGTCCTTGTCGATCGGGGCGAAAGGCCGATCGGGGCGGGGAGTCGGCTACGCTGGGCGGTGGCGAACGGACGCGCGACAATCGCGGTCCCTTCGGCGGGGAGGGGCGTGAAGAGGTCCCGCCTCCCCCGGGATGCCGTAGACTGGGAGATCCCTCCCGCTGGGCGCTCGGCTTCGGTCCGGCGCCCCCGGTTCTGACCAGCCCGCCCGAATGAAGCTTCACTGCGCCCGTCCCGCCCTCGCCGCGGCGTTCACCACCGTGGGGGCCGCCGTGCCCTCCCGCACGCCCAAGGAGATCCTCCGCAACGTGCGGATCGACGCCGAGGGCGATCACGCGGTGCTGTCCGGCACCGACAGCGAGGTCGGCGTGCGGGTCAAACTGGGCGGCGTGACCGTCGAGCGTCCCGGCTCCACCCTGCTGCCCGCCCAACGCGTCCAGCAGATCCTGCGGGAACTCAACGACGACACCGTGCACCTGGAGCTCGGCCCCGCCCCGGGCAGCGCCCGCGGCGCCGCCGGCGGCGACGACGAGGGGGCCGAGGAGAACGACGCCGTCTGGATCCGGGCCGGGCACTCGGAGTTCCGCCTCTCCCCCGAGGACCCCGCGGAGTTCCCGCCGGTCGCCGACTTCGAGCAGGACGCCTATCACACCCTCTCCGAGGGCGTGCTGAAGGGCGCCATCCGCCGCACGCTGTTCGCCACGGACACCGAGAGCACCCGCTACGCCCTGGGCGGCGTGCTGGTGGAGGTGGGCTCCGGCGGCGTCGCCGGGGACGGGGGCGGCGGGGGCGAGACTGTCACCTTCGCCGCCACCGACAGTCGCCGGCTCGCCGTGGTGGACGCCTCGGCGTCGGCCACCGGCTCCCCGGGCACGGGCCCCGGCGACGGGCCGGTGATCCCCGCCAAGGCGTTGAACATCCTGGACCGCGTGCTGGGCGACGCCGACGGCGAGGTGTTCGTCACCTTGCGAGACAACGACGTACTCTGCAAAGCCGGCGACGTGGTCGTGTCCGCCCGGCTGGTCGAGGGCCGCTTCCCCCGCTACCGGCAGGTGATCCCCGCCGAAAGCAAACACACCGTCGAGATGGTCGCCGGCCCGTTTTATTCGGCGGTCCGTCAGGCCCAGATCGTGACCAGCGACGAGACCCGCGGCGTCGACTTCACCTTCGAGGACGGCAACCTGACCCTCACCAGCCGGGCCGCGGACGTGGGGGCCAGTAAGATCGAACTGCCGGTGCCCTACGACGGGGAGTCGTTCACGATCACCTTCGACCCCCGCTTCGTGGCGGACTTCCTGAAGGTGTTGGAGCCGGAGGCGACCTTCACCCTCGGCCTGAACGACCCGGACAGCGCCGCCGTCCTCCGCACCGGCGGCGACTACACCTACGTCATCATGCCGCTAAGCCGCGACCGGTAGGGGCGAATTTCTAAGTTGACTGGAATGGGAGCCAGAGCGGCGACGCGTTTGTCGCTCTCCCCAAACCTGCAGAAAGGTTCAGTGTCAGTGTAAGAAAACACCCCGTTCCCGACGACGCGAGGCCGTCGGGAACGGGGTGACGTGATGCCTCGCAACTTGGTGCGTTGTCGGCTGGTTGAGTTTCTCAGGCCTAGCCAGTCGTCAACGCGTTTGCATGACCCGCAACGAGGACACGTTCCTTGAGACGATACCAGAAGTGTACGCCCCACGCGGGGCGGCCGCTCCCGGTGTGCCAAATTTGGTACGCCCTCCTCCGTCGGTACTGTCGACGGTAGGGATGACGGTTTTTCGACCGTCGAGGAGACGGCGGTGACCTTCCACGTCGCGGCACCGACACGATGTTGGTGCCGCGATTTTCGTCTGTCGAGCGAGTAATGCAACGCGCCGCGGCCCTCGCTGACGCTTCGGGTTTGTAAGATGCGGCGACGTCACGGCGTTCGAGCGAAGATCATCCCATGCCGCCCCGCAAGCCCGCCGGTTCGAGCCGCAAGCCCCGCACCGGCCCCGGGACGCCGCCGACGCTCGGGGCGGCGTTGGCGGAGTTGATCCGCATCAAGGGCGTCGCCTCGACCGGGGAGAGCACGCAGCTGGCGCAGGACTGGCGGGCCGCGGCCGGGGACCGGATCGCGGATCGCACCCGGGTGATCGGCGTGCGGCACGGGGCGTTGCACGTGGGCGTGCAGAACAGCGCCCTGCTGGGGGAGTTGGCCTCCTTCCACAAGGACCGCCTGCTGGCGGAGATGCAGCGCCGGATGCCGGAGACCCGGCTGCGGGCGCTGAAGTTCAAACTCAACGGCGAACTCCGCAAGCCGCCGTCGGAGCGCCCGAACCCCGCCCAGCCGCCCGACCCGGCGCTGGGAAATCAGCAAATCCCAAGAGACAAGAACCAAGGCCCGTTTGGGGGCTGAGGGGCGACATTGGGCGACTCAACACCAACCCGAAGCGTCGGCGAGGGCCGCACGCGCCGCGGCACGGGAGACGGCCCCGGTTCGCCGTCGCCGGTCGGCGGCGCGCCCCAGGGGACGCCCCGGAGATAGTGAACCGGCGGCCACCGTTCCGGCATGTCCGAACCGGCCTCCGGAGCGTACAATGACGGCCCCGGAACCCTGTTTCGCCGCCGTATTTCTCGCTCCCGCCGCGCATGTCCGCCGACGCTCCCGCTCCCCCCGACGCGACTTCCCAGGCCGTTGACGGAGGCGTCGACGGCGCCGCCGCCGCGGCGGTCGACGGGGCCGGGGGCGCCGACGCCGGCGTGGGGCCGGACGGCAGCACGTACGGTTCGGACCAGATCCGCCATTTGCAGGGGATCGAGGGCATCCGCCTGCGGCCGGCGATGTATATCGGCGGCACCGACGCCGTCGGCCTGCACCATCTGGTGTACGAACTCATCGACAACGTGATCGACGAGTTCAGCAACGACTACGCCACCACCTGCCGGGTGAAGATCAACGCGGACGGCTCCGTGACCGTCTCCGACGACGGCCGCGGCATCCCCGTCGCGGAGTCCGAAAAGCTCGGCGGCCGCAGCGCCCTGGAAGTCGTCTTCACGGAGCTGCACGCCGGCGGCAAGTTCGACCGCTCCAGCGGCTACACGACCGGCACCGGCGGCCTGCACGGCATCGGCATCACCGCCGTCAACGCCTGCGCCGAGTGGCTCGAAGCCGAGGTCCGCCGCGACGGCCACCACTGGACCATGGAGTTCAAACGGGGCGAACTCACCCAGCCGCTCAAGAAGCTCGGCACGGCCTCGGAGACCGGCACCACGGTCACCTTCAAACCGGACGCCGCCATCTTCGGCGACACGGACGTCTCCTACGAAACCCTGCACCGCCGCCTCCGCGACGCCGCCTTCCTCAACGCCGGCCTGCGGACCAGCATCGAGGACGAACGCACCGACCAGAAGGAGGAGTTCCGCTACGAGGACGGCCTCACGGAGTTCGTCCAGTACCTCAACCGCACGGAAACGCCCCTGTTCCCGCAGGTGATCCGCTGCTCCGGCGAGATCACCGTCGGTGAGGAGCAGGGCTCCCCGCAGCTCATCGGCGTGGACGTCGCCTTCCAATACCACGCCGGCTTCGCCGAGCAGATCCGCTGCTACGGCAACGGCATCTTTAACAGCGAGGGCGGCTTCCACCTTTCCGGCTTCAAAACGGCCCTCACCCGCACGCTGAACGCCTACGGCAAGCGGACCAACGCCTTTAAAGACGTCGTTCCCGCCGGCGACGACTTCCGCGAGGGCCTCGCCGGCGTCGTCACCGTGCGGCTGCCGGACCCCAAGTTCCTCGCCCAGAATAAGGTCAAACTGCTCAACAACGAGGCCGAGGGCGCCGTCAACAGCGTCGTCGGGGAGCAGTTGGCCCAATATCTGGAGGAGAACCCGGACGTCGCCAAGGTGATCCTTCAAAAGGCGGTCAAGGCCGCGGAGGCCCGCGAGGCGGCCAAGAAGGCTCGCGAAATGGTCCGCCGCAAAGGCGCCCTGACCACCGGCGGCCTGCCCGAAAAACTCCGCGACTGCCGCAGCCGGGAGTTGGAAAACACCGAGCTGTATCTGGTCGAAGGCGACTCGGCCGGCGGCTCCGCCGACACCGGCCGGGACAGCGAGCACCAGGCGATCCTGCCGCTGCGAGGCAAGATCCTCAACGTGGAGAAGGCTCAGCTCGTCAAAGTGCTGGACAACAACGAGATCAGCAACATTTTTAAAGCGGTCGGCGTCCCCCCGCAGGCCGGCGACGAAGAGGTCCGCAAGCGCCGTTACGGCCGCATCATTCTGATGTGCGACGCCGACATCGACGGCTCCCACATCCGCACGCTGATCCTCACCTTCCTGTTCCGGCACCTGCGGGAACTGGTGCGGTGCGGGGCGGTTTATATCGCCCAGCCGCCGCTGTACCGGGTGACGAAGAAGGGCTCCAAAGCGCCCCCGCGGTACGTGCTGACCCACGAGGAGATGCAGTCCGAACTGGCCGAACTGGGCCGCGACGGCACCACGCTGGTCGTGAAAAAGGACGGCTTCGAATACGCCGACGACGCCCTCGCCCGGCTCGCCGGCCTGCTGGGCAAGCTGGAGGAGCCGTTGGAAACGCTGGAGCGCCGCGGCGTGGACTTCCGCCTGCTGGTCCGCGAGGAGCGGATCGGCGTCGACGAGCAGGGCCGCGGCGGGCAACTGCCCCGCTACCGGGTGACGATCGGCCCGGAGGAGCGCTGGCTGGCCGATAAAGCCGCCCTCGACGCCTTCCTCGAAGAGCATCAGCCCGACGCCCCCGCCGAGGGCGCGGCGGCCGACGGCGCGACCCCCGACGAGGACGCCCCCCCGCCGTTCATCGTCACCGACCTGCACGAGATCCGCGGCATCAACGAGGCCCTCGCCGAATTGAAAGGGCTCGGCGTGGACGCGACGGATTTGATCTCCGCCGGACTTAAGAACGGCGAGCCGGTCACGCCGTTCCTGGTCCGTCACAAAGGCGGCGAGGAGGGCCTGGAAAGTCTGCGGGAACTGCTCCCCACGCTGCGGGAGCTGGGCGAACGCGGCCTCGCCGTCGTCCGCTTTAAAGGGCTGGGCGAGATGGACAGCGAAGAGCTGTGGACCACCGCGATGGACCCGGAGACCCGCACGTTGATGCAGGTCACGATGGCCGACGCCAGCGGCGCCGACGAAATCTTCCGCGTCCTCATGGGCGATCAGGTCGAACCCCGCCGCGAGTTCATCGAGAAACACGCCCTCGAAGCCCGCGATTTGGACGTTTAGAAGCGCTTCTGAGCCCCGCCGCCCACCAACCCGAAGCGTCAGCGAGGGCGTTCCGCGCTGCGGCGCCCGCGGCCCTCGCTGACGCTTCGCGTTGGCGCTCTACGGCGTCAGGCGACCCACCGCCGGAGCTTGCGCTCCGGGCTGGTATGAGAACGCCATGACCCGTCGCACCGCGGCGGCGACCTCGGCGATGACCGGAACGGCGACGCTGTTGCCGCATTGTTTTCGCAGCGCCCGGTGGCTCACCGCGATGCGGAAATCGTCCGGAAAGCCCTGCAACCGCAGCAGCTCCCGGCCGGTCGGGCGGCGCTCGCCGTTGACCAATAAATAACTGTGGCTGGCGTTCGCCCGCAGGGCGCAACTGTACGGGTGCTGGCCGATGTGGCCGCCCTTGTTTTCGTGCCAGATGGAGGGCCGAACCGGCTCTTTGCCCTGCTCCCGCAGGCGGGCCAGGCGCTTGGCGCGAATATAGTCCGTGCCCCATAACTTCGTCGGGACGGCCTCGTCCGGTTCGAGGATCTCCGCTAGGTCGGCCCGCTCCGGGTAGGGGGCCGGCCAGCGGAAGGGGGTTTTCGGCTCGTCCCGCAGGGCGACGATGAAGGTCCGCTCCCGCCGCTGGGCGACGCCGTAGTCCAAGGCGTTCAACACCGTGACGTGCGTCGTATAACCCAGGTCCTCCAGCGTTTTCACCACCGTGGCGCAGGTGCGGCCGCCGTCGTGGGTGCGGAATTGTTTGACGTTCTCCAGCACCGCGGCGGCGGGGCGACGCTCTTTGAGGATGCGGGCGACGTCGAAGAACAGCGTGCCGCGGGTGTCCTCGAAGCCCCGCCGCTTGCCGATGATGCTGAAGGCCTGACAGGGGAAACCGCCTAATAAAATGTCGTGCTCCGGCACGTCGGCGGCTGATATCTGCGTGATGTCGCCGTGGGGGCGGTCGCCGAAGTTCGCCTCGTAGGTGTCGCAGGCGTCGGCGTCGATCTCCGAGGAGAACGCGCACTCGCCGCCGGCCGCTTCAAAACCCAGCCGGAAGCCGCCGATGCCCGCGAACAGATCAATGAATTGGAACGGCCCCCCCAGCGGCGAGACCCGCACCCGCCCGCGGCCGATCCGGCGGATCAGCAGCCCCCCGCCGGCGATCCCGGCGTCGGCGATCCCGGCGTCGGCGGTCAGGCCGACTTCCCGATACCAATCGGCCAGCGCCGCGGACTGGGCGGACTCCCCGAACAGCGGCCCGTCGCCGGACAGCGCGGCTTCGAGGGTGCGTTCGCCGCCGTCTCCTTCGCCGCCGTCGGTGGGAACGTCGATCCGCAACGTCTCGGACTCGTCCAGCCAGCGGCCGCCCCGCAGCGGGCCCAGCGGCAGCACGCCGTCCTGGAGTTCGGCGGCGGTCGGGGCGATCGTCGCGAACCGCGGGGTCATGGGACGGGGGAAAGGAGGAAGGTTGAAGGTTGAAGGCGGGGGGCGAAGGTGGGGGGCGAAGCGGCGATCTTTCCACCTTCAACCTGTCTCCTTCCACCCGTTCCCGCCGTGGCCGATTCCGTCGACCCCGCCGTGCGGAGCGCCATCATGCGGGCGGTGCGGTCGGAGAACACCGGACCGGAGCGGGTGGTGCGAAAACTGGCCCATCGACTGGGCTACCGATTCCGACTGCACCGCCGCGACCTGCCCGGCACGCCGGATCTGGTCTTCCCCGGCCGACGGAAGGTGGTCTTCGTGCACGGCTGCTTCTGGCACCGGCACCCGCACGCCGACTGCCGTCGCGGCCGCAGCACGCCGGCCAGCCGCACGGCGTACTGGGAGGCGAAGTTCGCCCGCAACGTGGCCCGCGACCGCCGCAACCAGCGGGAGCTGCGGGCCGACGGCTGGGGCGTGATGGTCGTGTGGGAGTGCCAGACCAAGCCGGCGGAACTGGACCGGCTGGCGGGGCGCCTGCGGCGGTTCCTGGACTGACGGACGGGGACCCGGCTCGGTCGTCGGCGGGGGATTTTTCCGCTTGGCGACGGCGATTTTCCCACGGGAACTTGAGAAAACGCGGGGCGATCCTCCCCGGCCCGCCCCGCAGGCTGTTCCCGGCGGGCGGGGCGCAGACAATCAGGTTCCTGTGAACGACTTCGCGCCCCCCGCCGCCCGCCCCGCCGAGCCGGTTGGTTCCGGGATGGAGTTCGCCGCGGCGCTGGCCCGGGCCGCGGACCTCGCCGCCGGCGCCGACTCCCCCGAGGGGGCGCTGGAGGCCGGCGTCGAACTGATCTGCGAACTGACCGGCTGGCCGCTGGGCCACGTCGTGCTCCCGCCCCCGGGCGGGGACGGCGGTCGGGAGGCGGAGCTGCGGGATACGAACATCTGGCACCTCGCGGCGGGGGCGGCGGACGGGGCGGCGCTGGCCGCGGCGCTGGACGCCGCCGGCCCCGGCCCGCTGCCGGGCGGGAGCGGCCCGCAGGCCCCCACCGCCGCCGGCCGCGCCTTCGCCGCCGCCCGCCCGGTCTGGCGGCCGCTGTCCGGGGAGTCGTCCGGAAAGCCTGAGGAAGGGAACGCCGACAACGCCGACGGGCCGGCCGCCGACGGGCCGATCCGGGCGGCGCTGGCGGGGGCGGGGCTGCGGGGAGCGTTCGCGGCGCCGATCGTCGTCGACGGGGCGGTCGCGGCGGTGTGCGAGTTCTTCACCCCCCACCCCCCGCCGCTGGAGGGCGCCGAGGGAGGGGAAGGCGAAGCGGACGAATCCGCCGTGGAGGCGGCCCGGGCCGGGTCGATCGCGGCGGCGGTGGGGCGGCAGGTGGCCGCCGCGTTGACGCAAACCCGTACCGCGGCACGGTTGGCCGCCCGGGAGGACGATCTGGACGACCTGTTCGAAACCGCCGCGGCCGGCATCGTGTTGCTGGAGCCGGACGGCACGATTCGTCGGTCGAACCGGGCGTTCGCCCATTCGCTGGGCCGCTCGCCCGGCTCGCTGGCGGGGCGGCCGATCACGGAGTTGTTCGCCCCGAACGGCCGCGGCGGCGGTCCGCTGCTGGCGGCGGCCCGCTCCGGCCGGCCGCTGCTGGGACACGAGGCGGACTTCCTCACCGCCGGCCCCGGCCCCGGCTCCCCGCCGGAGTTGATCGGCGAGGACGGCGGCCCGATCGGGGGGGAGGTCCGCACCCTGCTGATCGACGCCGACGCCCGCCGCCCCCCGCCGCCCCCCGGGCCCGGGGAGGCCCCGAACCGCCCCGCCCCCCCGGGCGACGGCGACGGGAAGGGGGCGGACGGCGGGGGGCTGTTCGTCGGCCCGGTGCTGCGGTGCTTCACCCGGGACGTAACCGCCCGCCGCCGCCGCGAGCAGGACCGCAACCGCCTGGCGGAGATCGTCCGCGCCACCCCGGACGCGGTCACCTCCAAGGACCTCCGCGGGGTGCTGCAAACCTGGAACGAGGGGGCGGTCCGCATGTACGGCCACCCCGCGGACTTCGCCCTGGGCAAGACCGCCCCGGAGCTGGGCATCGTCCCGCCGGAGCTGGCCGAGGAGGACCGCCGCCTGATGGCCACCGCCGCCGCCGGCCGCCGCGTGGAGCAGTTCCAGACGAAGCGGGTGCGGGCGGACGGGGTCCGGATCGACGTCAGCCTGACCGTGGGCCCGGTGCGGGACGCCGCCGGCCGGGTGGTCGGGGCGGCGTTCGTGGCTCGGGACATCACGGAGCAGAAGCGGGCCGCCGAGGAGCTGGAACGCGCCACCAGCCGGGCGGAGCAGGCCAGCCGGGCGAAGACGGAGTTCCTGGCGAACGTCTCGCACGAACTCCGCACCCCGATGAGCGCGATCCTGGGGTTCACGGAACTGGCCGCCGACGAACCGCTGCCGGCCCACGTGCTGGACTGGCTGGGCACGGTGCGGGAGAGCGCCGACCACCTGTTGGCGCTGCTGAACGAGATTCTGGACTTCTCCCGGATCGAGAGCCGCCGGTTCGAGCTGGACCCCGCCCCCTTCTCTCCGCGGGAGGTGGTGGAGGAGACGGTCCGCAGCCTCGCCCCGGTCGCCGACCGCAAAGGGCTGGAGCTGACCGGCTCGGTCGGCCGGGGCGTGCCGGAGGCCCTCACCGGGGACCCGGTCCGCCTGCGGCAGATCCTCACCAACCTGACCGGCAACGCGGTGAAGTTCACCGACCGCGGCCGCGTCGCGGTGCGGATCGAACGGGACGACGCCGACGAACCGGAGCCGGCCGTGGGAGAGCCGGTGCGGCTGCACGTCACCGTGCAGGACACCGGTCCCGGCATCGCCGCCGACGACCGGGAGCGCGTCTTCCAGCCGTTCGCCCAAGCGGACAGCACCGCCACCCGCAAGCACGGCGGGACGGGGCTGGGACTGTCCATCACCCACCGGCTGGTCGGGTTGATGGGGGGCACCGTCTGGATGGAAAGCGTTTCCGAGGACGATCTGCCCGAGGGCGCCCGGCGGACCGCCGACGGCGTGCCGGCGACCGGCACGACGTTCCACGTCGCCCTGACGCTGCCGGCCGCCGACCCCGCGACGGTCTCGACGGAGGGCACCGCGGCGGACGTGCCGCAGGACCTCGCCCCCAAGCTGCGGGGCCTGCCCGTGCTGGTGGTGGACGCCAGCCCGGAGAACCGCCGTCTGCTGTGCGAGGCGCTGGAAAGCTGGCAGATGGCGCCGGTGACCGCCTCCACCGCGCAGGAAGCGCACGAGATGGTCGCCGCCGCCGCCGCCGAGGGACACGCCTTCCCGCTGGTGCTGGCCGACGCCGCCCTCGCCGGCCTGCCTTCCGCCGGCCGGTCCGGCCGGTCCGGCCGCACGTCCGACCGGGCGAACGGCTCCCCCCGGTCCGCCGTCGCCGGCACGGCGACGCCCGGGGCCGCGAAAGCCGAATCGAAGAACCCCGGGGCTGGGCCGTCCGGAAAGGGGCGTCCTGAGAGCAAGTCCTCCGGAAGCCCGTCCTCCGGAAGCCCGTCCTCCGGAAGCAAATCGTCCGGGGCGAAGTCGCGGGGCGGTCTGGTGGCCGAGGCGGCGGCGGCGGGCGGGGCGGGCGTGGTGCTGGTCACCGCCGACGGCCGCCG
>NZ_JBINJD010000082.1:0-22177 GCF_043951915.1 Alienimonas sp. DA493
CGCAACCACAGAGGGACGCTCCCTCACGGTCGCGGCTCCATGTCCCCCCCCTCAGTGCACGTCGGCGCCGGTGAGCAGGAGTTCGACGGCGTCGGCCCGGGCGGCGACTTCGAAGACGCTGTGGCGGATCTCCTCCGGGTCCACGGTGGCCCGGGGATAGCTGTTCCGCATCACGAAGAACGGCACGCCCAGCGTCTCCCCCTGCTCCTCCGGCGGGATCGGGCGGTGGCCGGCGGCGGGGTCGAGTTCCTGCACGCTGAGACTGCCGTGGGCCATCTCGGCGTTCAGCCGCAGGGCCGCCTCGAAGTAGTCCGGACGAGCCGGGCAGCAGACCGAGGAGATGTGCAACAGGCGTTCGGCGGTCGCGTGGTCGCTGGGCTCCACCGTGACCGCCTGCCTGCGGCCGCCGGGCAGGTCGATCGTGATACGGTAGGTCTCCCCGCACCGCATCCAGCGGATCTCCGGGTGCCCGGCGAAGGCGTCCTTCAGCAGCGTGCCGACGTCCCGCAGCTGCCCGCCGATCGTGTTCAGCAACAGGTTCGCCGCGACGGCGTCGCTCGGCCGGTTGGCGGGGCTCTTGTCGAGCAGCAACGCCAGACAGGAGCCCATCTCCAGGGTGACGGCGGGGTTGAGCTCCCGGGCGTTGGGCAGCGGGGCGTGCTGCACGTTGTGCCGCAATTCCGCGACCGTGGATCCGGTGAACGGCAGCCGGCCGGTGAGCATCAGGAAGTAGGTCACCCCCAGCGCCCACACGTCCGCGGCCGGGGCGGCGGGCTCGCCGGCGAAGGTCTCCGGGGCCATGAAGTGCGGGGTGCCGGCCAGCACGTGCCCGCCGGCGCCGACCGGCCGGCCGCGCTCGTCCCGCACCCGCTTGGCGAGGCCGAAATCCGCCACCTTCGGGGCCCCGCTCAGCGTGACCAGCACGTTCTCCGGCTTGAGGTCCCGGTGCACGATCCCGCGGCGGTGGGCGTGGCCGAGGCCCTCGGCGATCTTCGCCGCCAGATTCGTGGCCCACGCCGGCGGCAGCGTGCCCTCCTCCCGCAGCAACCGGGCCAGCGTCCGGCCGGGGACGAACTCCATTTCGAGGAAGTGAAACCCGCGGTCCTGCCCGATGGCGTGCGTCACCACCAGGTTCGGGTGGCTCAGCCCGGCGGAGGCCCGGCCCTCCTGCTGGAACCGCTCCACGAAGTCCACGTCCCGCGCGCCGACCCGCGGGTGCAGCACCTTGAGCGCACACCGCCGCAGCAGGTCGCGGTGCCGGGCGAGGTAGACCCGCCCCATCCCGCCGCGGCCCAGCAGGTGTTCGAAGCGGTAGACGTGCAGTTCCTCGCCGAGGTGCTCGTCGAACTCCGCGTCGGGGGCGGCGGCGACGGGAGGAGAGTCCGCGGCGGGGGCCTCCGACGCGGTGGAGCCGAAGCCGCCGGTGGCGACCTCGCTGACGTCCGGGGCGATCAGCGTCTCCGACAGGTCCAGCGTCTCCCCGGCGAGCGGGGGGCCGACGGGGGCGCCGCAGGTGGGGCAGACCGGCTCGGCGCCCGCGGCGGAGAGTCGTCGGTTGCAGCCCGGGCAGTGGCGGAACGGCGGCGGTTGTGCGTCGGCGGCGGACGACATCGCGCGGCGGGGGCGGGAGACGGGCGGTGAACCAACCGGCGGGGGGCGAACCGGCGGGCGGACGGGGCGCGGACCGCAGCGTAAGGTATCCATCCCCGGCGCCGCGGGCGTCGGCGAAACGGCGTTCGCCGCCACGGCCCGAATCTTCGCCCCCAGCCCCCGTCCGCCGTGCCCCCGGACCGTCCCCCCGAGCCCGCCCCGCCCGCGGCGGACTGCCCGCCGGGGCTCGATCTGTTCCCCCCGCCGCCGGTCTCCCCTCAGCCAGAAGACCGTCAGACAGAAGACCGTCAGCCAGACGTGCGTGCGACCGGCGACGGCCCGGTCGACCTGACGTTTCCGCACGCCGCTCCGCAGGAGGTCCCCCGCCCCGTGCGCTTCCGGGCCGTCGCGGCGGCGCCGCCGGGGCCGGGGTTGCCGGAGTCGATCGCCTGGTGCGCGGGCTGGTTCGTGACGGTGCAGATCGTGTTGATGATCCCCGTCTGGGCGGCGGTGCAGACGGTCGGCGGGTTGCTGCTCGGGCGGGCGCCGACGGCGGGGGAGGCGTCGATCGCGGCGCTGCCGGCGGTGCAGCTGCTCGGGGGGCTGCTCACCCTCGGGGCGTTCCGGCTGCGGATCGG
Organism: Alienimonas sp. DA493; assembly: GCF_043951915.1. NCBI lineage: Bacteria > Pseudomonadati > Planctomycetota > Planctomycetia > Planctomycetales > Planctomycetaceae > Alienimonas > Alienimonas sp. DA493. The sequence continues at coordinate 2,229 of NZ_JBINJD010000082.1, forward strand.
CTCCTGGCGGAAGCTGGGGCTGGGCCTGCCGAGCGGGCCGGCGGCGGTCGTGGCGTGCCTGTCGCTGCCGGCGGTGATGTTCGCCTGCACGCAGTGGGGGGCCCTCGCGGGGACGGCGTGGTCGGCCCTCTGCGACGCCGTCCCGAAGCTGGCGGCGCTGGACGAGGTCTCCAGCCTCAGCGCGGTGAACCGGCTGCTGCGCGACGTGCCGCTGCCGGCGCTGCTCCTGTCGGCGGCGGTCTGCCCGGCGCTGGCGGAGGAGCTGTTCTGCCGCGGCCTGATCGGCCGGGGGCTGGTCGCCCGCTGGGGCGTGATTTGGGGGGTGGGACTGACGTCGATTCTGTTCTGTCTGCTGCACGTACACCCGGCCCACGCAGGGGCGCTGCTGCCGATCGCCGTGTTTCTGCACGTCGCCTACCTGAGTTCCCGCAGCCTGTGGCTGCCGGTCGGGCTGCACTTCGCCAACAACGCGGCCGGCCTGATCCTGGGCAAGGCCCTGCTGGCCCGGGACGCCCTGCCGGACCCGCACGCCGCGCCGGCGCCGAACCTGGCGCTGTTCGTCGTCGCCACGGCTCTCGCCGGGCTGGCCTGCTGGGCCGTCTGGTCCGTGCGGGCGCGGCCGGTGGACGGGCGGGGCGGGGAGGTCGTCCCCCGCTGGCCGACGGTGGAGCGCCCGCCGGCCGGCTCCGCCGTGCGGTTCGTCACCCGCTGGCAGACGGCCCCGCTGGCCCTGTGGGGGCTGTTCGTGCCGGGGTTCGGGGCGCTGATGGGAGTCTCCGTGCTGGCCCTGCTGATGGGTTGGGGAGAGCTGTGAACCGCGGGGTCGCGGGCAGAACGAGCGGCGGCCGGCCGTAGCGGGGTCGGCGTGCGCGGCCTACACTGCGGCCCCGTGAAAAACAGCCTGCCGATCCTCGCCGACCCCGCCGCCCCCGCCCCGCAGTCGGCTCCCGACGTGGCCGGCGAGGCGAAGGGCACCTACGCCTTCGTCTCGCTGGGCTGCCCGAAGAATCTGGTCGATTCGGAGCGGATGCTCGGCAAGCTCGCCGCCGGGGGGTACGCCCTGGTGCCGGACCCGGACGGGGCGGACTTCGTCGTCGTGAACACCTGCGGGTTCATCGGGCCCAGCCGGGAGGAATCGAAGTCCGTCGTCCGGGAGATGCTGGACCTCAAGGCCGCCGGCCGGACCGGCGGGGTGGTGGTCGCCGGCTGCCTGCCGGGTCGGGTGGGGGCCGATCAGGTGCGGAAGGACCTGCCGGGGGTCGATCATGTGATGAACGTGTTCGGCCGGGACGAGATCGGCACCGTCGCCGACCGCCTCACCGAGGGCCGCCGCGGGATCAGCCCGGTTTCGGAGCAGCGGGACGTGTTCCGCCCCGCCGCGATCCGGGCGCTGGACGACACCGCCCGCCTCCGCATCACCCCGGATCACTTCGCCTACCTCAAGATTTCCGAGGGCTGCGACCGGACCTGCACCTTCTGTTCGATCCCGATGATGCGGGGTCGGCACGTTACCAAGCCGATCGAGCAGGTCGTCGCCGAGGCCCGCGAGTTGGCCGCCGACGGGGTCAAGGAGCTGATCCTCGTCGCCCAGGACACCACCTACTACGGCCTGGACCTGTACGGCGAGGTGCGGCTCGCGGCGCTGCTGCGGGCGTTGGAGGCGGTGGACGGGATCGAGTGGATCCGGCTGATGTACCTCTACCCGATCCACTTCACCGACGAGCTGATCGACACGATCGCCGGCAGTTCCAAGGTGCTGCCGTACCTGGACATGCCGCTGCAGCACGTTTCCGACCGGGTGCTCAAGCGGATGACCCGCCGCACCAACCGGGCGAAGACGGAGGCGCTGGTCGCCAAACTGCGGGAGCGGGTGCCGAACCTCGTGCTGCGGACGACGATGCTGGTCGGCTTCCCCGGCGAGACGGAGGCGGAGTTCCGGGAACTGGTCGATTTCGTGACCGACTGGAAGTTCGAACGGCTCGGCGCCTTCCCCTTCAGCCCGGAGCCGGGCACGCCCAGCATGAAGCTCGACGGCCACCTGCCGCCGGAAGTCTGCCAGGAGCGGGCCGACGCCCTGATGGCCGCCCAGCAGCCGGCCGCCTTCGAGTTCGCCGACTCGCTGGTCGGGTACGAACTGGACGTGCTGGTCGACAGCGACGAGGGGAACGGCGTCTACACCGGCCGGACGTTCGCGGACGCCCCGGAGATCGACGGCTCCGTCCGGCTGACCCTGCCGGAGGGGATCGAGGCGGAGTTCGACGTCGGGGCGTTCATCCCCGCGGAGCTGACGGCCCGGGACGGCTACGACTGGCTCGCCACCGCGGCCCTGCTCGACGACGGGGCGGATGACGACTGACTCGCCGGCCCCCGCTCCCGTAACGCAGAGGCCCCGCGGGGCCTCTGCGTTAGACGAGTCGCGCCCCGCCCCGATCGGGCGGGAGAGCTTCAACCTGCCCAACACGGTCACCGTCGCCCGGCTGCTGCTGGCCTGCGTGCTGTTCGGGATGATCGCCTACAACGGGCTGTGGAAGAGCGCCGCGGCCCTGTTCGTGTTCGCCGCCTCCACAGACTTCCTCGACGGCTGGCTGGCCCGCAAATATGGCCAGGTGACCACGCTGGGCCGCATCCTCGACCCGTTCGTGGACAAGATCGTGGTCGTCGGGGCGCTGCTGTTCCTGCTGGAGAAGCGGGTCACGCTGGAGGGGGGCGAACTGGTCGTCTGGAGCGGCGTGAGCGCCTGGATGGTGCTGGTGATCGTGGCCCGGGAGATGTTCGTCAGCAGCCTGCGGGGCTTTCTGGAGAAGCACGGGATCGACTTCTCCGCCGACTGGACCGGCAAGGTGAAGACGACCGTGCAGTTCGTCGCCGTGACCGCCAGCCTGCTGAGCCTCGCCCCGGAGTTCGCCCGGCTGGCCCCGCTGATCGACGGCCGCAGCTGGTTCCTCTGGACCCGCGACGCCCTGCTGTGGGGGGCGGCGCTGTTCACCGCCTACAGCGGCGTGGCCTACGTCGCCCGGGGGATGCGGGAACTGAAGCGGTAGGGGTCCGCTCCGCGGACCGTCCCCGCCCGATCCGAGCCTCCGGGAAAGGTCCCGGGACGGGAGCGTTGCGAGTTCGGTCCGCACAGCGGACCCTACGCCCATGGATCTCGACCTCGACGAAACCGAAGACCGCCTCCGCCCGCAGGTGCTCACCGGGCGGATCATTGCCGGGGCGATGATCCTCGGCGTGCTGCTGTTCGGCGTGCTAGTCGCGGTGATGAACGCCGGCGACGAGGCCGGCCCGGAGGGGCTGGGCCCCGACGGCGGCGTGGTGTTGGAGGGCGCCGAGGAGGACGTGGAGGGGAACGCCGTGGACGCCGACCTCGACCCCGGCGATCCGATCGTCTCCTACGTGGCCCTGGGCGTGGCCGTGCTGATGCTGGTCCTGCACAAGCCGCTCGGTTCGGCGGTGGCGAGCGGGGCGGCGGGCGACCCCGCGGGCGCCTTTCAGACCCGGCTGATCGTGCGGCTGGCGATGCTGGAGGGGGCCGCGTTCCTGAACCTCGTGGCGCTGATGCTGGAGGACTGGTGGCCGCTGTGGCTGGTCGTCGCCACGCTGCTGATCGCGATGCTGACGGAGATTCCCACCGCCCGCGGCCTGCGGCGGTACGTCGAGGGCCGCGAGCAACTGGCCGCCCTCGAACCGACCGGCCGGGACTAGTCGAACCGGCCCCGCGTGCTGAGCGTCCCGAACGCGTGAAGCGTCCGGGACGCCGACCGCGCCCAGTTCCGGGCCGCGGCGGGGACGAGGCGGGCCGGAGACGAGGCGTGCGGGGATAGAGGTGCGGCGGGCGGGGGCGGCGGGTAGTCTCCGGCGGCTCGCCGCCCGGCTCCGGAACCGTCCGGTCCCGATCGCACCGCCCCGCACAAGCTCACGGCATGGCTTCCCAGTACCGCGAGACCCCCCTCGACACGGACAAGATGCCGCCCGGCATCGGGTACATCGTCGGCAACGAAGCCGCCGAGCGGTTCAGTTTCTACGGGATGCGGGCGATCCTGTACGTCTTCATGACGGAGTACCTGCTCACCGCGAACGGGGAGCCGGCGTTCATGGAGGAGGCGGAGGCCCGCCGCGTCGGCGCCCTGTTCCGGGCCGCCCTGTACTTCCTCCCGCTGATCGGCGGGGTGCTCGCCGACGCGGTGTTCGGCAAGTACCTGACGATCATGTCGCTGAGCGTGGTCTACTGCCTGGGCCACTTCGTGCTGGCCCTGACGCTCAACCCGGAGATCAGCGGCGGAATCGTCAGCCCGACGACCGGCCTGTTCACCGGCCTGTTTCTGATCTCCCTGGGCGGCGGGTTCATCAAGAGCTGCGTCTCCGCCCACGTCGGCGACCAGTTCGGGCGGAACAACACCCACCTGCTCCCGCGGGTGTTCGGCTGGTTTTATTTCAGCATCAACTTCGGCTCGACCGCCTCCACGTTGCTCACGCCGAAGCTGCTGGAATGGTACGGCCCGGACGTCGCCTTCGGGGTGCCCGGGATCTTCATGCTGATCGCCACGATCGCCTTCTGGCTGGGCCGGAAAGAGTACGCCCACGTCCCGGCGAAGGGGTTCGGCACGGTGCGGGAGGCCTTCAGCCCGGTCGGCCTGAAGGCGCTGGCCAACCTGGCGATGATCTACGCCTTCGTCGCGGTGTTCTGGGCCCTGTTCGACCAGACGACCGACGCCTGGGTGGAGCAGGCCAAGCACATGGACCGCGTGTACGTGGCGAACTGGCTGCCGGAGAGCATGACGGGCCTCGCCTCGGAGGTGGAGGAAGGCACCTACCTGCGGGAGGAGATCGAGCCGACCGACCGCGTCGTGGAGCTGTCGCCCTCCCAGTTGCAGGCGGCGAACCCGATTCTGGTGATGATGTTCATCCCGCTGTTCGGGTACGCGATCTACCCGGCGGTCAACGCCGTCTGGACGCTCACGCCGCTGCGGAAGATGTCCGTCGGGTTGTTCCTCACCGCCGCCGCCTGGGCGGTGAGCGTCTGGATTCAGAAGCGGATCGACGCCGGCGCCCACCCGGACATCTTCTGGCAGATCGTGGCCTACGTCGTGCTGACCGCCGCGGAGGTGATGGTCTCCATCACCGGGCTGGAGTTCAGCTACACGCAGGCTCCCAAGGCGATGAAGTCGATCGTGATGGGCGTCTGGCTGCTGAGCGTCTGGCTGGGCAACATCTTCGTGGCGGCGGTGAACTACGGGATCGAACTCGATTGGTACAGCCTCGAAGGCGAGAACTACTACTGGTTCTGGCAGTGGGCGATCCTGCTGACCGCCGTGCTGTTCGTCCCCGCGACGCTGCTGTACCGCGGCAAGACCTACACCCAGGACGCCCCGGACGACGGGTCGGAGACCGGGGGCGTCGACCCCGACGGCAACCCCGCCCCGGTCCGGACCCGGGCCGACCGCGGCACCGCCCAGCCGGAAAGCGCCGCGATCGACGAGGATCCCGACGAAGATCCCCCCGCCCGCCGCTCGAACGCCTGATCGTTTCCCGGTCGGCCCCGACCCCGTCCAACGCCCGGCCGACGGCCGGCGTACACTGCGTCTCCCGCTCCCGTTCCCCCCGCCGCGCTCCGCGCCGTTCCATGCCCCGCTTCGCCCGCTCCCCCTTCGCCGCCGCCCTGCTCGCCCCGTCGCTGGCGTTCGGGACCGCCCTGCTGTTCGCCGGCTGTCAGAACGACTCCGGCCAGGAATACGGCCAGGACCTCGAGGGCGCCGACGACGAGCACGTCCACGCCGAGGCCGACCACGGCCCCGGCCCGCACGGCGGGACCGTGCTGGAGCTGACCACCGACCACAGCCTGCACGGCGAACTGGTGATCGACTCCGACGACCCGGCGAACGCGAAGGTCTACATCCTCGCCGCGGACATGAAGACCCTGGTGCCGGCCCGCAGCGTGGAGCTGTTCTTCACCGACCCGGCGACCGGCGAGGAAACGAACCTCAAGCTGAAGCCCGCCACGGAGGAGAACTCCGAGAGCGCCGAGTGGATCTTCCTCCGCGAACGCCTGCCGAACGAGGGCGAGGGCGAACTGGCCGGCCGCGTCGCCGTCGACGTGGAGGGCGAAGAATACGAAGCCCCCTTCGACACCGGCCACGACGCCCACGGCGATCACGATCATGACCACGATCACGCCCACGGCGACGAGCATGATCACGGCGACGACCACGATCACGAGCACGGCGACGAGCACGATCACGAGTGAGCCGTTCGCGGCGTCCCCGCAGACGCCGCCGCGTCGTGAGAGCCCGCCGCCGCTCGCCCCGCCGCCGGGCGGACCGGTGGCGGACTCCAACGGGGGCGGGTAGAACCGTTCGCCGTTCCCGCCGGGGTCCGCCGGCGTTTTCCCGCATCTCCCTTCTTCTACCCGCGTTGCGGTTTATGCCTGCACCCGCGGCCATCGGCGTGGGCGTCGCGGGGCTCGGCCCGGATTGGCCGGACCGGCAGCGCCCGGCGCTGGAACGATTGAACGGCCGGGTCCGCATCGCGGCGGTGCACGACGCCGTGCCGATGCGCACCCGGGCCGCCGCCGCGGACCTCAGCCGCCTGACGGGCGGGGCCGCGTCGGGCGGAACCGTGGCGGCGGGCGGACTGTGGGCGTTGGCCCGCCGGCCGGACGTGCGGGCCGTGCTGCTGGGCGACCCGGCGTGGTGGGGCCTGGCGGCGCTCGACCTGTTGCTGCGGGCCGACAAGCCGGTGCTGCTCGCCGGGCCGATCGACCCGCGGGACGACCGGCTGGACGCGCTGGCCGCCCGGGCCGCCAGCGCCGGCACGGTCGTCACGCCGGACCTCTCGCTGCGGTTCACCCCCGCCACCTTGCGGCTGCGCGAACTGATCGCCACCACGCTGGGCGCGGTGCACGCGATCCGGGTGGTCGCCCCGCTGCCGGCCTCCCACCCGCTGCGGGACGCCTACGGCCAGCCGGTCGCCGCGTGGCGGTTCGCCCAGTGGGCCGACTGGGCCGCCCACCTGCTCCCGGACCCCGTGCGGGAGGTCGCCGCCACGGCGGACCCCGCGGCCGGGGCCAGCACGGTGCAGCTCCGGCTGGACGAGGGGGAGAAGACGACCGGCGAGGCCCGCGACGGGCGGGGGGCGGCGCTGACGCTCGCCGCCGCCGACGACCTCGCCGGCGACGCCGCCGAGACGAAGGCGACCGTCCGCTGCGAGCGCGGCGTGGCGACGCTCTCCGGCGCCAGCGGGCTGCGGTACGCCGTGCGGGGCGAACCGGAGCGGGTCGAGGACCTCTCCGGGGAGCGGCCCGGCTTCGACGTCCTGCTGACCCTGTTCCTCCGCCGGGCGATCGGCGGCCTGATCCCCGCCCCGGACCTGCACGATCTGGGCTGGGCGATGGCCCTGACCCGGGCCGCGTCCGCCGCCGCCGGCGGGGAGCCGACGCCGCTCTCCCAACCCGGCGGCGGCCGCCTGCGGCCGCGGTAGGACGGGCCGCCGGCCCGCGACTGCCGTGATCGGGACGCCGGGCCTACAATGCGGCCATGCGAGTTCGTCCCGCCCGCCGCCCCGCCCCGTACCTGAACGGCGCCGACCAGCGCCGGATGCTGGCGATGATCGGGGCGTTGGCCCTCGTGCTGTTCGCGGCGAAGTGGGCCTCCGACCCGGCGAACTGGTATTGGATTGCCCCCCCGGCCGTGACCGCCGCGGAGGCCGAGCCGCCGGACTTCTCCGTCCGGCAGGACGCCCCGCTGCCCCCGGGAACGATCCGCGTCGCCGCCTCCTCCCCGGCGACCGTCGCGGAGAACGAAGCGACCGCCGACGGCCGGCTGCCGGCGGACCTCACCGCCGCCGCGGAGGATCGACGGGTCGGCTTCACCCGGGCGGAGCGGACGGCGCTCGCGGAGATCCTCGAACGCTTCGAGACAACCCCGCCGACCCTCCCGGCGGACGAGGTTCCGGTCGCCTTCACCGGGCTGATGCGCGACCCGGACTACTACCGCGGCCGGCCGGTGCGGATCGCCGGGGAGGCCCGCGGGATCTCCGATCTGGGCGAAGACCGCGGGGTGGAACTGTGGGTCTTCCTGCCGGACGCCGGCGACAACCCGGTTCGGGTGCGGGCGAACCGGGCCGAGGGCCTGCCGCGGGGCGCCCTATTGGAGACCCCCGTGCCGGTGACGTTGGACGGGGCGCTGTTCAAGCTGCAGGGCTACACGGCCAGGGGGGAAAACGGCGAGGGCCGACTGCACGTCGCCCCGCTGATCCTCGCCGACGCGGCGCAGCCGGCCCGGATCGCCCCCGCGGTCCCGCAGACGCCGCAATCCCTGCCGTGGGTCGTGCTGGGGGTGATCGCCGCGGCGCTGGCCGCGGGGGCGCTGCTGGTCTGGCGGTGGAAGGCGGACGATCGGGACTTCGAGCGCTCCACCCTCAGCCGCCTCTCCGCCGCCGCCGATGCGGAGGGGGAGCGTCTGAACTTCGCCGCGGAGGATCAATCGCCGGAAGCGTTCCTCGCCGGCCTCTCCGACGGCACCCCGGCGGCGCCCCCGGCCCCGATGTTGGAACCGACCGCGACGGCCGAATCGACCGCGGGGCCCCGATGAGCCCGGCGTTCACCCCGGAGGAACAGGACCGCTTCGCCGCCGACGGCTACCTCGTCGTGCCCGGCCTGGCGGACGCCGCCACGGTCGCGGAGATCCGCGCCCTCACCGCCCGCGATCTGGCCGGCCGGGACGGCGAGCCGATCGGCCCGGTCGAGTTCGAGGCGGAGGTCGGCTACCCCGGCGCCCCGGACCCCGCCGACCGCGAGGGCGGCAAGACGGTGCGGCGCCTGAAAAACGCCTTCGCCCGCGGCCCGGTCTTCACCCGCCTGCTGACCAGCGAACCGGTCCGCACGCGGCTCTCCCAACTGGTCAACGCGGGGCGGGCCGACGCGGAGGTGATCGTGCCGCTGGCCCATCACAACTGCGTGATGACGAAGCAGCCGCGGTTCAGCTCCGACACCGGCTGGCACAAAGACGTGCGGTACTGGCACTTCGCCCGGCCGGAATTGGTCAACCTGTGGATCGCCCTGGGCGACGAGACGCCGGAGAACGGCTGCCTGCGGGTAATCCCCGGCACGCACACGCAAACGCACGAGCCGTCCCGGTTCGACGACCTCCAATTCCTGCGGGCCGACGCCCCGGAGAACGCGGACCTGCTGGCGAAGGCGCTCGACGTGCCGCTGCGGGCCGGCGACGGGCTGTTCTTTCACGCCCGCCTGTTCCACGCCGCCCGGCGGAACCGCACGACGGAGCCGAAGTGGTCCGCCGTCTTCACCGCCCGCCCGGCCGACAACCCGCCCACCCCCGGCACCCGCAGCGACTGGTGCGAAGTGCGGCTGCCGCAGATCTAGAACGGGACGTCGTCGTCAAGCTCTGGAGGAGCACCTCGACGGCGTTGACCTTCTCGGTTCCGCTCTCGCTCCTCTTTCGCCTGGGCATGGAGCCCTTGGACAATGCGACGGGTGAAACTAGCAGAAAATATTCTCCCGAGTGCCTCTCGCAGTTCGTCTTCGCTCTTCACGTTGATCGCTGGACGATATCTAGGATCATCGTCCAGCGATTCCGGGAACGCTTCCTCAGCGACTCGTTCGTCTACTTCGATCTTCGTAGGATAGACGGTGGGTCCGTGCGAGATGTCGAACAGTTCAAAGCTGTAATGAAGTTCGGGCACGTGAATGGCGAATGTATAGGTGAGTTCGCCATTCCTGTCTCTCACTGGCTCGACCTGCCCCACGAGCAGTCCGCCAGTCTTGTCGTCTAGCAGATCTGCCTGTTCCCGCACGATCTTGGCAGGAGTGGAGAGAGGTTCTGCCGAGATAAGATCATCTGGCCACAAGCTGACGGTGGTACTCATACCGTAAACTCAAAATAAAGGGGCAGGTGATCAGAGAGTCGGCCGCGCCGGGGGCGGCCGCTCCGCGTCGTCAGCGGTGTGTCGCCAATCCTATCGACGATCGCCAAGCTCGGCACGCCGAATCCGTCGATCAGATCCGGGCCAACCAGCACTTGGTCGAACAGGTGCCAGCCCAATTCGCGGGGCGTACTTCCCGCATGATACAGAGTCGCCGGCGGTCCCGGCGTCTCGTCACCCAGCAGGTTCCACATCGGGTTGTAACGACGTGGGCGAACAGTCCGCTGCACGGTGCGCGGCTTTCGAGCGTCCCGCCGGTCGGCGACGGCATGAAAGCCTCTGGCTCCGTACACGCCCGCGTCGAACGGCTGCATGTTGAAGTCGCCGACCACCAGCGATCGCGTGTGTCCGGCCTCCGCCTCGATTCGCCGCAGCTCACGGGCATAGTCCGCGGCCTCGTCCGCAAGGGCCTCCGCCCCCCATTGCGAGGCCCGGGAGGGGGCGTGAACGAGCATCAGGAAGAAGGACTCACGGACGGGTAACCTCACCTCGATCAGCGAGTAGCGGTCCGTTTCCACCCGCGTCCGTAGATACCGCGGCGGGAACCTCGTCAACATCCGAAGCCGTGGTCCGAAAGGCGGACGCCACAAAAAGTGATTCCCCTTCAAGGGGGCAGGGACATGCTCAAGATCGTCACCCGGCTCACAGAACGCGGCGAAGTCCAACCGGCGGCTGATCATCGCCTGTACAATTAGGGACGACAGGTTCTTTTTGTTCAGGTTCCAGAAGAGAAAACGGAGCAACGCAGTGGCCCAAACGCGGAGACTTCGGACTTACATCCCACATCCGAGGTGCGCCACCCGCAACGCCGCCAGAAAAATTCGCCCGCGGTTCCGCCGCATTACTCCGTGATCGGCTTGACGGTCGGGAAGAAGATCACGTCGCGGATGCCCTTCGCATCCGTCAGCAGCATGGCGAGGCGGTCGATGCCGATGCCCAGGCCGCCGGCGGGGGGCATGCCGATGCGGAGAGCCTGCAGGAACTCCGTGTCCAGTTTCGCCATCGAGTCCTCCTCGGCCTGACCGGCGAGTTGGCTGCGGAACAGTTCCTCCTGCAACCGCGGGTCGTTCAGCTCCGTGTAGGCGTTGGCCAGTTCCATGCCGTGCACGAACAGTTCGAACCGCTCCGCGACGGCCGGGTCGTCCTGCTTCCGCTTGGTCAGCGGGCAGAGGCTGGCCGGGTAGTCGGTCACAAAGATCGGGCCGGTCAGGGCGTCTTCGACCGTCTCCTCGAAGACGTCGCCGACGATCACGTCCGGGTGCCGGCCGTCGGTCTCGACGCCCAATTCCTGCGCCTTGGCGGCGACGGCGGCCTCGTCGGTCAGGTCGCAGCCGGCGTGTTCGCGGAATAACTCGGCGTAGGTTTTCCGCTCGAAGGGCGGGGTGAAGTCGACCTGTTTGCCGGCGTGCGGGATCGTCAGGCCGGCGTCGGGGCCGTTGAGCGTGCGGATCGCGTCGACGATCACCGCTTCGGTCAGGTCCATCATCGACCGGTAGTCGCCGTAGGCCTGATAGGCCTCCAGCATGGTGAACTCCGGGTTGTGGGTCTGGTCGATGCCCTCGTTGCGGAAGACCCGGCCGAGTTCGAACACCCGTTCGATCCCGCCGACCATCAACCGCTTGAGGTGCAGTTCCAGAGCGATGCGGAGCGTCAGGTCCACGTCCAGGGCGTTGTGGTGCGTCTGGAACGGCTTGGCGGCGGCCCCGCCGGCGACGGTGTGCAGGACGGGGGTTTCGACCTCCACGAACCCGCGGTCGGCCAGCGTTTGGCGGACGGACTTCACGATCTCCCCCCGCTTGAGCAGGCGATCGCGGACGCCCTCGGTGTAGATCAGGTCCAGCGACCGCTGGCGGACCAGCAGTTCGGGGTCCTGCACGCCGTGGTGCTTGTCCGGCGGCGGGGCGAGGGCTTTGCAAAGCGGCGTGACGGCCGTGACCTTGATCGACGGCTCGCCGGTGTTGGTCTTCCAGGTGACCCCGTCGATCCCGACCAGGTCCGCGTAGTCCAACGCGGCCATCAGTTCCCACTGCTCCGGCGGGAGGTCGCCGCGGCTGAACAGGAGTTGAATCTGCCCGCTGGCGTCGGCGATCTCGTAGAACCGCAGCTTGCCGGCCTTGCGGATCTGCATGACGCGGCCGGCGACGCGGACCGGCTCGCCGGGCTCGCCGCTCTCGGCGGGCTGTTGGGCGCGGGCCTCGGCGATGGGCCGATGATCGTCGAACCGCTGCCCGTAGGGGTCGCGGCCGAGGGCGACGATCTTGTCGAGCTTCTCGATCCGGGCTTTGGCGAGGCGGTCGGCGGGGGAGGCCATGCGGGGGGGCGTACAGGGTGGACGGGCGGCGGGAAGCTACGCCGACCGCCGCCAAAAGGCGACGCCTCCCGCCCCAAGGTGCGTTGAAACCCCCGCCGCCCCGCGGACAATCGGGGGTCGCATCGCCGTTCCCGCATCCTGACCGAGACCCGCCGCCCGTGCCCGACGCCCCGCCCGCCGTGCTGCTGTCCGCCTTCGCCGACGAGGCCACCCGGCCGACCTCCAAGGCCGTGCCCGAGCAGCTCGCCGCCGTCGCCGCCGTCGGGCTCAACTGGTACTCGCCCCGCTGGGTCCAGTTCCCGGGCGGCGAACCGAAGCACTGCGTGGAGTGCACCGACGACGAGTTCGCCCAACTGCGATCCCTCCAGGACGACTTCGGCGTCGGCGTCACCTCGATCGGCAGCCGCGTCGGCAAGGTCAAGCTGAAGGACGAGGCGGATCGCAGCCACAATAAGTTCGTGCCGTGGAAGGAGTACCTCGACGGCGAGGTCGCCCTGACCGTCCGGGCGGCCCACGAACTGGGCACGAAGCTGATCCGCGGGTTCTCCTTCTACCACCCCGCCGGCACCGCCCCGGAGCCGCACATCCCGCAGGCCGTCGACCAGCTTGGCGAGTTGGCCGACCTGTGCGCCAAGGAAGACCTGATCTACGGGCTGGAGATCGAGCCGAACCTCGTCGGCGAGACCGGCCCGCTGCTGGCGACGATCGCCGAGCAGGTGAACCGGCCAAATCTGGTCCTCATCTGGGACGGCGGGAACATTGCCGCCCAGAATAAGGACGCCGCCACCTGCTTCGCGGAGTACGAGGCGATGCGGCCGTACCTCGGCTGGATTCATATCAAGGACTACAAGATCGACCCGTCGCTGACTTGGGACGGGTACGTCGACGAGGAGCGCCTGAAGAACTTCGTCCCGGCGGACGTCGGCGACGGCGGGCACGCGGCGGTCTTCAAGGACCTCGCCGCTCACCTGCCGGAACTGAGCCACCGGGTCGAGACGCTGGGCGTGCCGGGGTTCTATCTGGAACTGGAACCGCACCTGCGGGGCGGCGGGCAGTTCGGAGGTTTCAGCGGGCCGGACGGCTTGGGGATCGCCTGCCGGGCCCTGTGCGGGATGCTGGCCGACGCCGGCATCGGCACGGACCGCCGCGACTTCGCCGCCCTCCGCGCCGACCGGGGCTTCTGATGCCCCGCCCGTCCGACAAAGCGGCCGACGAGGCCCCCCGCCGGTTCGACTTCGCCGCGGTGGCCGATCTGCTCGTCTGCCCCGTCGCCCGCACGCCGCTGGTGCAGCCGGACGCGGACTCGCTCGTCTCCTGCGACCCCGAGACCCGCCTGCGGTATCAGGTCGAGGACGGCATTCCCGTCCTGCTGCCCGACAGCGGAAAGGCGGTCGACCGGGAGGAGTGGGCCGCCATCATGCAGTCCCAAGGACGCGACCCCGACACCGGACAGGCGACCCCCGCATGATCCTTCCCCTCCTCTGCCTCGCCTGCGGTTTCGCGGCCCCCCTCCAGGACAACGCCCCGCCGGCGCCCGCGGCGGCGGAGCTGTACGAGGATCGCCCCGGCGCCGACCCGAACGGCATCGACCGTTACTACATGGGCCGGCAGATCGCCCGGGTGATGGGGCACCAGGGGGCGAACTGGCTGGAGCGCCGCACCCGCCAGCAGGAGGAGGACCTGAACACGCTGATCCGGCTGCTCAAGCTCGAACCGGGGATGACGGTCGCGGACATCGGCGCCGGCAGCGGGGTGATTGCCCAGCGGATGGCGCCGAAGGTGGACAACGGCGAGGCCCCCGGCGGGGTGGTGAAGGCCGTGGACATCCAGCCCGAGATGATCGCCCGGCTGCGGGGCCGCATGAAGCAGCGGGGGATCGACAACGTCGAGCCGGTCCTCTCCGACCCGACCGATCCCAAGCTGGAGCCCGGCAGCGTGGACGTCGCGGTGATGGTGGACGTCTACCACGAGTTCGACGACCCGCACGCCATGACCGCCGCGTTGGTGAAGGCCCTCAAGCCCGGCGGCCGGCTGGTGTGGGTCGAGTACCGCGCCGAAGACCCCCGCGTGCCGATCAAGGCGATTCACAAAATGAGCGAGGCCCAGGTCAAGAAGGAGGCGAGCCGCCCGGAGTTCGGCCTCGAATACGTCGACACCGCTGACGCCCTGCCCCGCCAGCACGTCATCACCTTCCGCAAACCGGCCGCGGACGAGGCCGAAGACGCCGCGGAGTGATCTGAAAACCGTGCTCCCCCCGCCCCTTTGGGGATGTGGGGGAAGAAAACGGGAGCCGCGACCGTTAGGGAGCGTTTCTGTGCGGGCGCGACCGCAGTGGGCCGGCTCCCTCACGGTCGCGGCTCCAAAGGCACGATCGCTTCGTTCAGGTCAGCACCTTGCCCGACAGGGCCGTCGCCAGGGTGCCGGCGACGATCACCGGGAGCCACGCGGCGAAGTCCGGCGGGAGCAGGCCGACCGAGCCGGCCAACTGGCCGCCCTGCATCAGGCCCATCAGGGCGCCCATCACGCAGACGCAGATCGCCAGCGAGACCACCAGGCTGCGGGCTTCCCGGCGGATCACCAGCGGGACCGCCACCAGCGTGGCCAGCAGGTTGAGCAACGGCTGGCGGAACCGTTCGTGCAGCTTGACGGTGAAGCTGTGCCGCACGTTCCCGCTGTAGGCGGGGTTGCGGATGCGGCGGACCAACTCCGGCGTACCGCAGACCTGGGCGGCCTGGGCTTCGTCGTGGATCTGGTCGAAGTCGATGTCGGTCCGGATGAATAGCTCGCTGGTCGCGCCGGCCTCGCCGGTGGCGGGGTTGCGGCGGTTGATCGGCAGCACGATCGGCACCTGGCCGGGCGGCGTGGGCGCCAGGGGGAGGTCTTCGTACCGGGCGTTGACGTCCGTCAGCGCCCAGCCGGCGACCGGTTCGTCGTAGCCGGGCAGCACGGCGTCGGGGTGATAGGTCGCCCGGTTGGCCATCAGAACGGTGAGTTCGGAGACCACCCCGGGCACCGGCAGCGTGATCTCTGCCTCCTCGATCCAGCGGTTCGCCAGGTTCAGCCGGCCGCTGGAGACGATGACGTTGGAGGAGAAATCCATCACCGGCTGCACCGTCGGGTTGTCGCCGTCGACCGCCCCGCCCCGCGGCGCCCCCAGCTTCGAGGCGATCGCCGGCAACAACAGTTCCTGATTCGCCACGATCAACCCCGTGACCACCCCCGTCCCGACGAGCAGCGGCAACGCCAGCCGGTAGGTCGGCACGCCGCAGGCCAGCATCGGGGCCAACTCCCCGGCCTTCACCATCAGCGCCAGGGAGATCATCACCGTGAACACCAGCAGCGCCGGGCCGGTCAGGTCGAAGACCAGCGCGCTCTGCCAGCTGTAATAGGAGGCCATCCGCGTCAGGATCACGGACAGACCGGCGTCGCCATCCGTGAAGTCGTCCGCGTTGGTGAACGCGTCGATCACGCAGTACAGCCCGTAGAACGTCACGAACAGCACCGTGAAGGTGTGCAGGAACCGGCGAACCAGAAAGCGGTCGAAGGTCGTGAACACGGCGGGCGGGAACGGGGCGGCGGACGCGGGCGGCGAAGCGGGGCGGCCGCGCGGTCCCGGACCGGGGGGCGGCGGACGACGGGACAGTCCAGTGTACGCGGGCCGCCGCCGTCAACGGCGGCTTGGCGCGGTGGCGCCGGCCGGAACGCTGCGCCGGGTCGGGAAACGCTGTCGTATCAGCGAGCCGCGGGGGGTCGTCCGTCGCTCCGCGGTCGGGCCGGTTCGGGGGGCCGCCGGCCGGGTCCTTCGCACAAGAACAGATTGCACGCGGCGTTTCGCCGGGAAGAATGAACCCGTGCCGGAGGAATCCGGTCCTCGTCGCCCCCGCCTGCCGGAGCTTGCCGATGCCGTCCGCCGCCCCTCCCCCCCTGCCGGCGTCGGCCCCCCCCTCGGCGTCTGAACGTGCAGCCGCCGCCCGCCCGCGGCGCCGCGGGGCGGCCCCCCGCTGGGCGGACCGGGCGTTCGGGGCCCTGGCCGGGGCCGGGCTGTTCGCCGCCGGCGTCACCTTCGCCGAGCTGGGCCGGCCGGGGGGAACCGAAATCGGGCTGGACGGCGCCAACGTCGCCCACGCGGAGGGCCTCAGCGTCGAGCAGGCCAAGCTGCTGCGCGACGAACTGGACGAGTCCCCGGACCGCCCCCTGCTGCTGGGCGGGGAGTCGATCGCCCGGGTCAGCCGGCTGGCCTCCCCCAGCGTGGTGCACATCGAGAGCACCTACCGCGACGACGACGGCGGGATGGTGGAGGAAACCGGCAGCGGCGTGCTGATCCGGCACCCCCGCTGGGCCGACGTGCACACCGGGCGGCTGTTCGTCGTCACCAACCGCCACGTCGTCGCCGGCGCCGAGACGCCGGGCTCCGGCAACGTGGACCTGCGGCTGGCCGACGGCCACACGGTCCGGCCGATGAAGGTCTGGACCGATCAGGCGACCGACCTCGCCGTGCTGGAGATCGCCAACCGCGACCTTCCCGCGATCCACTTCGGCAACAGCGACGCGCTGGAGATCGGCCACTTCGTGCTGGCGCTCGGCTCGCCGTTCGGGCTGGACCGCAGCGTCACGCTGGGCATCGTCAGCGCGAAGGGCCGCCGCCGGCTGGACCTGGGGACCGAAGACCTGATCAACCAGGACTTCCTCCAGACCGACGCCGCGATCAACCCGGGCAACAGCGGCGGCCCGCTGATCGACCTCCGCGGCCGGCTGGTGGGCATCAACACCGCGATCGCCTCCAGCAGCGGCGGGAGCGAGGGCATCGGCTTCTCGATCCCCTCGAACCTCGTCCGCCGGGTGTTCGACGAACTACTGACCCACGGCCGGGTGCGGCGGGCGTACCTCGGCGTGCAACTGGACAGCGGGTTCGACCGGCGGTCGCTGGCCAACGTGGGCCTGGATCGGCTCTACGGGGCCCGGGTGCAGGTGGTCAAACCGAACACCCCCGCCGCCGACGCCGGCCTGCGGCGGAATGACGTTGTGTTGAAGTTCGGGACGGTCGAGGTGCAGGATTTGGACCACCTGATCAACCTGGTCAGCCTCACCCCGGTCGGCGAGCGGGTCCAGCTGACGGTCCTCCGTGACCGCCGCGAAGTGCCGATGACCCTCGTCCTCGCCGAGCGCCCGGACCCCCGCCCGCGGCGGTGACGCGGTAACTCAGGGCGTCTTCGGGATTCGAGGCGGTTTCGGGGGCCGGCGGGGCGGAAAGGGACCGGCGGGGCGTCTATCGTGAGGGCTCCCTTCGGCCGCCGTTCCGACGACCCGCGTCGCCCGCGGGTCCACGGCCGCCGATTCCGCCTTCCCCGCCGATCCGTCCGATGCGCCCTCTGACGTTCGCCCTCGCCGCACTCTGTGCGGCCTTCTGTCCCGACCCCCTCTCCGCCGCCGACGGCCCCCCGCCGTTGGTCGACGTCGCCCGCTACACCTTCGAGCCGCCCGCCGAAGGCTGGCAGGAGCCGGGCTTCGACGCCTCCGCCTGGGAGGAAGGCCCCGGCGGGTTCGGCACCCGGGGCACCGACGGCGCCCGCGTCGGCACCCGCTGGACGACCGACGACATCTGGCTGCGGAAGACGTTCGAGCTGAAGTCCCTCCCCACGAAGCCGGCCCTGCTGGTCAGCCATGACGAGGACGCGGAGATCTACCTCAACGGCGAAAAGGTCGCCGAGTTCGACGGCTACGTCACCGAATACTTCACCGTCCCGCTGAGCCAGAAGGCCGCCGGGGCGTTGAAGGTGGGCGAAAACGTGCTCGCCGTGCACTGCCACCAGACGAACGGCGGGCAGTTCGTCGACGTGCACCTCGTCTCCGCCGACGCCGTTCCCAAACTGCCGACCCCGGCCCGGAGCACGGAGCCGTTCAAGACGGACCTCATCACTGAGTGGGGCGCCGAGGTTACCCCGGAGAACGCCTGGACCGAATACCCCCGCCCGCTGATGCGGCGGGACGACTGGACGAACCTGAACGGGCTCTGGGACTACGCGATCGCCCCGCTGAAGGCCGGCACCCCGCCGGAGCAGTACGACGGCGAGATCCTCGTCCCGTACCCGCTGGAGTCGAAGCTCAGCGGCGTCCAACGGCTGCTCACCCCGGAGGAATCCCTCTGGTACCGCCGCACGTTTGAGGCCGCCCCGTCCGAGGGCGAGCGCACCCTGCTGCACTTCGAGGCGGTCGACTACGCCTGCCAGGCGTGGGTGAACGGCCAATCCGTCGGCACGCACGTCGGCGGCAACCTGCCGTTCTCCTTCGACGTGACCGACGCCCTGAACGAGAGCGGCCAGAACGAACTGGTCCTCCGCGTCGAGGACGCCACCGGCGACTACCAGCTCCGCGGCAAGCAGGCCCTGGAAACCAGCGCCATCTTCTACACCCGCGTCTCCGGCATCTGGGGCACCGTCTGGACCGAGACCGTGCCGGTGCAGTCGCTGGAACACCTGACGATCTCCACCGACGCCGAGGCCGGCTCGATCACGGTCGCGGCGGAGACGTTGATCCCGGCCGATCCCGGGACGCAGGTCCGCGTGACGGTCCGCGACGGCGACACGCAGGTCGCCCAACAGACCGGCCCCGTGGACGGCGTCACGCTGACCGTTCCGAACGCGAAGCTCTGGACGCCGGACTCGCCGCACCTGTACGACCTGACGGTCGAGCTGCTCTCCGGGGCGAAGCCCGGCGACGCTGTGCAGTCCTACGCCGGCATCCGCGACGTCGGGATGAAGGCCGGGCCGGACGGGCACCCGCGGTTCACGCTCAACGGCGAGACCGTGTTCCACCTCGGCCCGCTGGATCAGGGGTGGTGGCCGGACGGGCTGCTGACGCCGCCCTCGGACGAGGCGATGGTCTGGGAGATCGAGTGGCTGAAGAAGGCGGGCTTCAACATGCTCCGCAAGCACATCAAGGTGGAGCCCCGCCGGTACTACTACCACTGCGATCGGCTGGGAATCATGGTCTGGCAGGACCAGGTCAGCGGCTTCCCGAACCCGCCCTGGACCCGGCTGGATCCGAACCCCCAGGACGCCGACTGGCCCGCCGTCGCCCACGCCCAGTACATGGCGGAGCTGGACGGGATGATCTCCCTCCTAGAGAGTCACCCCAGCATCGTGATGTGGGTGCCGTTCAACGAGGCGTGGGGCCAGCACCGGACCGTGGAGGTCGGCGACTGGACGAAGCGCCGCGACCCGTCGCGGCTGGTGAACGTCGCCAGCGGCGGGAACTGGTGGCCGTCGGGCGACGTGGTGGACTACCACAGCTACCCGGAGCCGGACTTCCGGTTCGATCAGGACAACGGCCGGTTCGACGGCTACGCCAAGGTGATCGGCGAGTACGGCGGCCACGGGCTGCGGGTCCGCGGGCATGAGTACGACCCAAACATCCGCATCTTCTCCTACGGCGACCTGCCGGAGGACGAGGACGAGTACCGCCGCCGCTACCGCCGCAGCGCCGAAACGATGGTCGACCTGAAGGCCCGCGGGATCGCCGGCGGCGTCTACACCCAGACGACCGACGTCGAAGGGGAGATCAACGGCCTGATGACTTACGACCGCAAGGTGATCAAGCTCCCCGCCGGAGAACTCGCCGAACTGCACCGCCCGTTGGTGGAGTCCGGCGACGAGTGAGGCGAGGACGATCCGACCTGCCCGGGGCGGCTCACCCCGCCCCGGGC
>NZ_JBINJD010000083.1:0-21950 GCF_043951915.1 Alienimonas sp. DA493
GTGCGGACAGGTCTTGGATTTGTTCCCGCCCGAGCAGTGCCGCAACTACCTCCGCCACTGCGGCTACCGCTAGAGATAACCACGGGACGCACTAGAAACCTTGTGCGAGGGCCGGCCGCGTTCCTCCAAGCCGACCCGGCCGAGGGTCCAGAGGGCGGTCACGGCCTCTTTCGCATTGATCTTGGAGTCCCCCTCCACCCGGTCCACGAACGTCACCGGCGTTTCGGCCACGCGGGCCCCCGCCGCGACGCAGCGGTACAGGAACTCCTCCATGAAGGCGTAGCCGGTGGAGCGGACGGCGTCGAAGTCGACCCGCGCCAGCAGGTCGATGCGGAAGGCCCGGAAGGCGCCGCTGCAATCCCGCTGCCGCAGACCGAGCACGGCCCGGCTGTAGACGTTGATCGCCCGGCTCATCAGGTGCCGGGGCCAGGGCCAGCCCTCGATCGCCCCGCCGGGGACGTACCGGCTGCCGATCGCCACGTCGTACTCTTCCAGCAGATCGAGCAGCGCCGGCAGATGGCGGGGGTGGTGGGACCAGTCGGCGTCCATCGTGACCGCGGCGTCGTAGCCGTCGGCGACGGCCCCCCTCAGCCCGGCAAGCGTCGCCGTGCCGAGGCCGCGTTCGCCCCGCCGCACCGTCACGGAGACCCGCGGGTTTCCCTCGAAGCGCTCCTCCACGGCGACGGCGGTGCCGTCGGGGGAGTCGTCGTCCACGACCCGCACGTCCAACCGCTCGTCGACGGCGAGCACGCCTTCGATCAGGTCCGGGACGTTCTCCCGTTCGTTATAGGTGCACAGCACAACCAGCGTCCGGCCGCGCGTCGCCTGTGGGCCGGCGTCGCCGGCGGCCGGAGCGTCGGTCAAAAGGTCGATCCGTCGTCGTTCGTCGTCGGGGCGTCGGCCGCGTTCGGCTCGGGCGCTTCGAGCGCCGGGGGGGCGTCGGTCTCGGCGGGAGCCGTCTCGACCCGGTTCGCGGCGGGGGCGGAGGCGGGGGGCGGATCGATCCGAAGGTCGTCCGCCGCAGCGCCTTTGGCGGGGGGATTGTACTCGACCTGCACCGGATCGAGATACGCCCGCAGGTGGGGGCGGCCGCCGGTGAGCCGCCAGGCGGCCTCGAAAATCTCGCGGGCCCGGTCGTCGCCGGTGGCATGCATCGTGGCGCCGAGCAGGAACAGGCGGTCGGGGTCCCGCACGTCGGCCCGGGCGTACTCCGCCACGCCGCCGAGGGCGGCGGTGCGGGCGATGGAGTGGTCGGGGCCGAACAGCTCCCGCAGGGACGGCCCGGTTTCGGGCAACGAGGGGTTCAGCGAGAGCGCCCGGCGGAGGTCTTCGGCGGCGGCGACGAACTGGCCGAGGGCGAGGCGGGCGAAGGCGGCCCGGTAGAGCGGTTCGCCGCGGGTCGGAGCGGCGGCGGCGGCCCGCTGGTAGTGGCTCAGAGCCCGGCGGTAGTCGAGGCGGCGGAAGGCCTCGTCGCCGGACCGCTCGTCGCGGAGGGCTTCGGCGAGTTCGCGTTCGTCGGCGGGGCGGGGTTCGTTCGGACGCGGACCGGCGTCGCCGAGGTCGATCGGGGCCCGCCAGCGGTCGGCCTGTTCGGCCCAGGCCTCGTCCAGCGCCGGGTTCGGGCCGGCGCCGGGCAGGGCCGGTCCGATCGCCGCCCCGCCGCCGAAGCCAGGGTTGAACTGCGGGCGCGGCGTGACGGGGTTGACGTTCCTCCCGTAGGTCGGGTCGCCCGGGAACGTGCCGCCCAGATACAGGTTGATCCCGTTCAGACCGTACCCGTAGCCGTAATAGGGCACCGGGCCAGGCGCCAGGTAGGCGCCGCCCGGCCCGAGGCCGACGACTGGGTTGCCGTAATCGGCGATCCCGTACGGGTAATAAGCCCGCCCCCCGTAGCCATAGCCGTACCTGTAGCCCAAGCCGCCGTAGCCGTAGCCCAGGCCGCCGTAGCCCAGGCCGCCGTAGCCGAAGCCGGGGTTGTAGAACCCGCCGCCGCCGTAGTAGCCGCCGCCCAGCGACCCGTCGATGCCGCCGAGGCGGCCGCCGCGGGTGAAGGAGCCGGTGGCGCCGAAGGCGCCCTCGCCGGTGCCGCCGTCCTTCATCGGGTGGCTGTCCGGCAGGGAGCCGGTGATGCCGGTCTGTCGGGCCTCCGCCTCGCCCCCCGCCGTTCCCCAGGCGACGGCCGAGAGAACCGCGACCGCGAGCAGCGGGCGGAACGTACGGGGGGGAATCATCGCCGGGGAGCCGTTACGGGGGAGGAACGCGTCATTTTCCCGGGGCGAGCGGCTGCGGACAATCGGTGCGACCCCCACCCGCCCGGACCGCTCCCCCGGCCGCCCGCAGGGAGCCCCCGACCGGCGCCCTCACCGGAGCCCGTTCATCCGAGCTTGTCCTGCACGAAGGCGACGACCTCCTCCGCCGGGATGCGAGACTGCTCCAGCGTGTCGCGGTCGCGGACGGTGACGGTGCCGTCGCTCATCGTATCCCCGTCGACGGTCACGCAGACCGGCGTGCCGATCTCGTCCTGACGCCGGTAGCGCCGGCCGACGGCGCCCTGCTGGTCGTAGGCGACCTCCAGCCCGGCCCGCTTGAGGGCGCCGTAGATCTCCGCGGCCTTCTCCGGCATGCCGTCCTTCTTAACCAGCGGAAAGACGGCGGCCTTCACCGGAGCGATCTTCGGGTGGAACCGCAGCACGGTGCGGGACTGCATTTTGCCCTTCTCGTCCGGGGCCTCGTCCACCTCGTAGGCTTCGCACAGGAAGGCCAGCGTGGCCCGGTCGGCGCCGGCGCTGGGTTCGATCACGTGCGGGACGAATTTCTCCTTCGTCTCCGGCTCGAAGTAATCCAAGGATTTGCCGCTGCCGGGGTGCTTCGGCTTGCCGTCCTCGTTCAGTTCGACCTCCAGCTTGCCGTTCCGGTTGACCAGCTTGCCCTCGGAGTGGCTCCGCAGGTCGAAGTCGCCGCGGTGGGCGACGCCCTCCAGTTCGCCGTACTCCCCCTCGGCGAGGAACGGGAACTTGTACTCAATATCCGCGGTGCCCACGGAGTAGTGGGCCAGCTCGTCCTGGCTGTGCTCCCGCAGGATGAGGTTGTCCTGGCTGATGCCGTGGTCGGTGTACCAGCGGAAGCGGCGGTCGCGCCAGTACTGGTACCACCGGTCGGAGGCGTCCGGGCGGCAGAAGAACTCGATCTCCATCTGCTCGAACTCCCGGCTGCGGAAGGTGAAGTTCCGCGGGGTGATCTCGTTCCGGAAGCTCTTGCCGATCTGGCAAATGCCGAACGGCAGCTTGACCCGACTGCTGTCGAGCACGTTCTTAAAATTGACGAACATGCCCTGGGCGGTCTCCGGCCGCAGGAAGGCCGCGTCCTCCTCGCCGCCCAGGGCGCCGAGGGTCGTTTTGAACATCAGGTTGAATTCGCGGGGCTCCGTCAGGTCGCCGCCGCAGTTCGGGCAGTTGGGAAGCGGGGCGTCCGGATACTGCTTGGTGAAGGCCTGCAGGTCGGTGCGGATGACCTCGCCACCCTCGCCGGTCTTCTTATCGAGCCGCTTCTGCTTCGTTTTGGAGAGGGTCGGGGCTTCGTCGGTGGGCAGGAAGGCCTCGGCCGCGGCGACCTCGCCGCCGGCGGTGACGGCCGCGGCGACGGCGACCTGGTCGGTACGGAACCGACTCTTGCAGGACTTGCAGTCCGCCATGAAGTCGTGGAACAGGTCGTAGTGCCCGGAGGACTTCCAGACCCGCGGGTGCATGATGATCGCCGTCTCGACGCCGACCATCTGGAAGGCTTCGGGGGCGCCCTCGGGGGCGATCAGTTCGTTGTGGGAGCTGACGACGTCGCTCCACCAGGCGTCGCGGACGTTCCGCTTCAGCAGGGTGCCCAGCGGGCCGTAGTCCCAGAAGCCCTGCTGGCCGCCGTAGATGTCCGAATCCTGAAACACGAACCCCCGCCGCTTGGCGAGGGAGGTGACGTCGTCCATCGACTTCGGCATGACGGCTTCTCGTGGGGTCCGCTCTGCGGACCGAGTGCGGTAATCGGCGTGCGGTGACCGGGGCGAACCGGGAGCGGCTCGCGGAGCGGACCCTACGAAACCGGACGCAGTTCGTCGCCCGTCAGCCGGGGCACGACCGGGGCGGAATCGGCCGCGGCGCACACGGCGATGTCCTCCCCCCGCCCCAGCCGGGCGAGGTTCCGACCGCCGCGGCTGTCGGCCAGCGCCGCCGCGGTGTCCGGGTGCGCCTCCGCGAACGCCGTGGCCAACCGGGTCGGGTCGCCGTCGTGATGGGCGATGGTTCCGACCCCGGCGGCGAGCAGGCGGTTCGCTGCGCGGCCGGCGAACAGGGCGTCTTCGAGCGTGACGTTCCGGTCCGTGCCGGCGCACACGAAATGCACGGGACGCTCGTCGTTCCCGTCGGCGGAGAGGTGAGCGCAGATCGCGGAGAGGTTTGCGAAGCTGCCGACCAGGACCTCCTCCGCCTCCAGACATCGCAGCAGCGCCGCGGTGCCGTTCGTCGTGGTGAGCACGACCGGCCTGCCGCCGACGGATTCCGGATGAAAGTCGGTCGGCGTGTTGCCGAGGTCGAAGCCCTCCACGATGACGCAGCCGCGTTCTCCGGCCAGCAGGGCGGGTTCGCCCTCGGCCTTCAACCTCGCCGCGGTCTCACGGGCGTGTTCGACGGTCCCGCAGGGGACGACCCGATCCGCCCCGGCGTGCAGCGCATGGCAGATCGTGGTGCTGGCCCGCAGCACGTCGATCACCACCGCCGTCCCCCCGGCCAACATCTCTGGGGCGAACAGGGACGGAACGAGGTGCACGTGGATCGGCCGGGGCATCCCCGCACGCTACCCCCGGCTCGCCGTCGCCGAAAGGCGGCGCGGCTACTCCGCCGGCGCCTCGACCAACCGCGTCTGACGCAGACCGCTGCGGCCGTCGCAGGTCTCCAAGCGGTACCGCCGCCCGAACACGGCGCTGCGGACGAAGCCGTCGGCGTCCGCGGCGACGGGCTCGAACCGCCCCTCGCCGCGGGTGTGGATCGTGAGGACCGGCGGCTCGACGCGGGCGTCGGCCAGCCAGTACTCCGAGACCCCCAGGGCGAACAGGTCAGCCGGCAGATCGACCGTGTCCTTCCGGGTGGAGGAGTCGCTGCGTACCTCGACCACCGCGTCCGGCGGGCCGACGATCTCCGTGAAGTCCCCCTCCCGACCCGCCTTCGGCGTGAGCGTCACCCGCCCCTCGGCGATCGCCTCGTGGGAGAGGAACACGACGTCCGGCTCGCAGTTCACCTCCGGCTCGAACCCCTCCGGCGAGACGACGGTCGTGCTGTCCGTGAAGCAGTAGCCGAGGTCCCGCTCCTCCACCAAGCGGTCGAGCGTTGCGGCGATCCGAAGCTTCGGCGAGCCGTGGGTGAACAGCGATTCGGGCATGACTTCCAACCGCGGGCGGCCGCCGATCCACTCAAACTTGCCCCACTCGGGGCAGGCGTCGGAGAGCTTCCACGCCCGGAATGCCCGGAACGACGCCAGCGCCGCCCCGGGCACAGTCAGGCCGTCGCCGTCCACGCCGACGCCGGGCAGGTGCACGTCCGGGGCCGGCGGAGCGGGGACCGCCGCGGCCGGTTGCGCTTGCGGTTCGGGTCGGCGGGTCGGCGGGTCGGCGAGGGCGGCGGTCATCGGGAACGATCTCGGCGGGACCCGTTCATCTTAACGGCCGGGCGTGCCCGCGGGGGCCGTCTCACCGCACGGCCCGCTCGTAGCGGGCGAGGGCCATCAGGGGGAAGTACAGGCGGTAGAGGTGGTACTTCAGATAGAAGACGCTGGGGAAGCCGGTGCCGGTGAACTCCGGTTCGTCCCAGGTCCCGTCGAGGTTCTGATGATCCCGCAGCCAGGCGGCGGCCCGGCGGGCGGCGGGGGTGCGGGCGTCGCCGGCGGCGATCAGGCCCATCAGGGCCCACG
This sequence comes from Alienimonas sp. DA493, assembly GCF_043951915.1. Lineage (NCBI taxonomy): Bacteria > Pseudomonadati > Planctomycetota > Planctomycetia > Planctomycetales > Planctomycetaceae > Alienimonas > Alienimonas sp. DA493. The sequence goes on from NZ_JBINJD010000083.1 coordinate 5,947, forward strand.
CGGTCTGGCTGGCGGTCGGCGTCCCCTGCCCCTTCAGGTTCGGGTCGTCGTAGGTCGCGGGGCTCTCGCCGAAGCCGCCGGAGGGTTGTTGCACGCTCTTGAGCCATCGCACGGCCCGGCGGACGCGGGCGTCCTCGGACCGCACGCCCAGCGCCGCCAGCCCCATCAGGCCCTGCCAGGTGCCGTAGAAGTAGTTCACGCCCCAGCGGCCGTACCAGCTGCCGTCGGTCTCCTGGGCGTCGTTCACGTAGTGGATCGCCCGCTTCATGAACGGCTTGTCGTCGGGCATCCCGAGGAGCCCGAACAGTTCCAGCATCCGGGCCGTCAGGTCCGCGGTGCTGGGGTCGATCATCGCGTTGTGATCGGCGAAGGGGACCCGGCAGTACAGCTCGCGGTCGTTGTCCGCGTCGAAGGCGCCCCAGCCGCCGTCGCGGTTCTGCATGCCGATCAGCCAGTTCACCCCCCGGCGGATCGCCGCGGTCAGCGGGGCGGCGGCGGCGACGTCGCCCAAGGCCGTCCGCGGGTCCACGTCGTGGCCGGCGATGACGGTGCGGTCGTCGTCGGCGTCCGGCCCGTCGGCGCCGTCGGGGTCGGAGCTAAAGCCGATGTCGGCGGTCCAGTCCGTGCCGCTGCCGGCCGGCAGGCAGCGGGCCAGGGCCATCAACACCATGCAGGTGTCGTCGGTGTCCGGGTAGAACGGGTTGCGGTACTCGAAGCACCAGCCGGAGGGCTTCAGCTTCGGCCGGCAGACGGAATAGTCGCCGGGAGTGCGGATCTCCCGGTCCAGCAGCCAGTCCGCGGCCCCGCGGATCGCCGGGTGGTGCGGCGGCAGGCCGCTTTCCCGCAGGGCGATCGTGGCGATCGCCGTGTCCCACACCGGGCTCTTGCACGGCTGGAGCCGGGTGACGGGCTCGCCGGCGTCGTTCGTCTCCGTCAGTTTGAGCTTGTCGAGTTCCTCCAGCTGACCGGCGATCTCGGGCGAGTCGTCGGCGTAGCCGAGGCACTTCAGACCCACGATCGTCCAGACGATCGGCGGGAAGATCGCCCCCAGCCCGTCGCTGTCGACGAGTCGGTCGAGGATCCAACGCTCCGCCTTCTTCACCGCGATCCGCCGCAGCGGGCGGAGCCGCACGGCGTCGGCGGCTTTGTAGGTGCGGTCCAGCCGGTAGAAGAAGGTGTGCCAGTCGAACTTCGATTCGCCCACCTCCCGCTCCACGGCCTCGCAGCGGGGCATGCGGAGCGGCAGGTTCTCCGGCCCGTTCACGAACAGGTCGGCCACGTCGACCCCCGCCGCGGGCAGATCGCGGGAGGGCTGATAGGCCCACAGCAGCGAGAGCGGCACGACGATCGTGCGGCTCCAGGAACTCATCTCCGAGAGGTTCAGCGGGCTCCACCGCGGGGCCAGCATCAGCTCCGGCGGCACCGCGGGGCACTGCCGGTAGGCGATCTGCCCCAGCAGGGCGAGGTAGTATCGGGTGAAGCTGTTCACCCGCTCCGCCCCGCCGGCGGCCAGCGTGGCCTGGCGCGCCTTCTCCAGCCTTTCGTCCAGGTCGGCCGGGCCGGGGTCCCCCGCCCCGTCGGCGCCGTCCTGCCGGTAGACCGCCCGCAGAGCGAGCACGGCTTTGACCGTGGCGGAGACGTCGATCGGCCCGCCGGGGAACTGCCCCCACCACCCGCCCGGTTCCTGCTGGGCGAACAGCTGGCGGGCGACGGCTCGGGCGTCGTCGGTCCGCTCGCGGCCCAGCCAGGCGAGCAGGCAGAGGTATTCGCTCTGGAGGATGCTGTCGCCCTCCAGTTCACCGCACCAGTGCCCGTCCTCCTGCTGGAGGGCCAGCAGCGCGTCCCGGGCTTTGGCGACGGCGGAGCCCACCTCCGCCCGGCGGTCGGCCGGGCGGCTCACGTCAAAGTTGCGATCGGAGCCGGCGGCGACGTCGGCGAAGCGGTGCGAGAGCACGACGGCTCGGGGTTGGGCACGGTGGAAACCCGCGGAGCGCCGCGGATCGTCCCCGGACGATAGGGCGGCCGGCTCAGGCCCCGCAAGCGGCGGCGGCGGCCGCGCCCGCCGATTCCCGCACGCCGCCCGCACCGGCTTCCTGACCCGACCGCGACGCCGTCGCGGGCCGGTTCGCCCCGTCGGGAGCCCCGCCGCCGGGCGCCGCCCCGTCGGAGCGGCCGACGTCGCTCTCCACGCCGGAGAGGACGACCTCGAAGCCGAGATCCTCGATCATCTTGTGGTCCTCGCTCGCCGCCTGCCCGGCGGTGGTGAGGTAGTCCGAGACGAACAGGCTGTTCGCCGCGTACAGGGCCAGCGGTTGCAGGCTGCGGAGGTTCACCTCCCGCCCGCCGGCGACCCGCAGCTCGGCGGTCGGCAGCAGGAAGCGGTACAGGGCCAGCACCTTCAGGCAGTACCGCGGATCGAGTTCCCGCCGCTTCTCGAACATCGTGCCGTCGATCGCGTGCAGGAAGTTGATCGGCACGCTCTCGGCCTGGAGCTCCCGCAGTTCGAGCGCGGCGTCGATCAGGTCGTCGCTCGACTCGCCCATCCCCACGATCAGCCCGCTGCACAGCTCCAGTCCGGCCTGGCGGGCCTTCTTGAGCGTGGCGAGGCGGTCGTCGTAGGTGTGCGTGGTGACGACCTCGTCGTGGTTGCCGCGGCCGGTGTTCAGGTTGTGGTTGATCCGGTCCACGCCGCCGGCCTTCAGCACCTCGGCCTGACCCTCTTTCAGCAGGCCCAGGCAGGCGCAGATGTGCAGGCCGTGCTCCTGCTTGATGCGGGCGGCGACGTCGGCGACGTGCTTCACCTCCCGGTTCGTCGGGCCGCGGCCGCTGGCGACGATGCAGTAGGTCTTCGCCCCCGCCGCCGCCGCGTCCGCGGCGCCGGCGAGCAGCCGGTCGGCGGAGAGCATCGGGTATTTGTCGATGTTCGCAGAGCTGTCGCGGCCCTGGGAACAGTACCGGCAGTCCTCCGGGCAGAGGCCGCTCTTGGCGTTCTTCAGGTAGTACAGCTGCACCGTCGTGCCGAAGGCCGCCCGGCGGACGCGGAAGGCGGCGTGCATCAGCGCCAGCAGGTCGGCGTCCGGCGACGCCAGCACGGCCTTGGCGTCCTCCCGGGAGAGCAGTTCGCCGGCGAGGGCGGCGTCGGCAAGGGAGTCGTAGGAACGCACGGCGGGGGGGGCGGTCTGGCTCATGGCGACGGGAGGGTACCGCCGCCGGGCGTCGCGTTCACCCCCCGGCGCCGCCGGTGCGTCCCGGCGGCGAAAGCTCGTCAGCCGGCGTCGTCCGAACCGGCGGCGTCGTCCGAGTTCCCCGCCGTGCGGGTCCACGTTTCCGTCTCGTCGTCCTTCGGGTTGTACAGCACAAGGGCCTCGTCGGCGGACTGCACGACCCAGTCGCGCTCGCTGCCGAACAGCTGGGTCATGGAATCGAACGCCTCCTTCGGGGCGCCGGAGACGCTTTCGAAGTGCACGCCGGGCCGCTCGGCGTTCGGGTCGCCGGTCAGCGTCCAGTCGATCTGCACCGTGATCCGCTCGGCCCCGGCGAGGAACTGGTAGAGGGGATCGACGTCGACCGTCATCGTTGCGGTGCCGTCCTCCCGCACCGTGAGCGTCCGCAGGCCGTAGCTTTCGCGGGTGTAGGTCCCGGGCAGCCGGTCGACGAGCGAGGGGCTCGTCTGGGCGGTCCCCCGCTCCGCGTCGCGGCCGCTCCTGTTCGTTTCCCGCGGCGTCCGCAGTTTCACCGCGTCGCCGGCCGCCGCGATCCGCACCGGCGGGGCGGTCGCGGAGACGGCGGATCCGCTTTCGGCCGGGACGATCGGGGCCGGCGGCTCCTCCTTCGCCCCGCACCCGGCCAGCAGCGCCGCGAAAGAGGTCACCGCCACGCACGCCGGGAACGAACAGAGCGTGCGGGCGACGAACGACTCGTGCGGGACGCGACGGGGCGCGACGCGGCGACTGGGGCGGGGCATCGGGACGATCCGTCGGGTGAGGCCGGGGCCGGGAAGGACCGGGGCCGGGGCGGGCCGGGGTCAGTTGAGACTGGGCGAGGCGTTTTTACGTCGCACCGGCGGGGACCAGAAGTGCAAGTGTTGCTCGCCCATCACCTCGATCAATTCCCGCCGCAGGCCCGGCCCGCAGGAGACCCGCAGGTGCCCGGGCGTGGCGATGCGATACCGCGTGCGGACCGTCGCGGTTTCGCCGTCGCCGTTCGTCCCGTTCGCCTGGGCGCCGTTGCCGTTGGCGTCGGCGGGGTCCTGGGCGCCGGTGTCGACGAGCACCACCACGTCCGTCTCGCCGGGATAGCGGCCGAGGATTTCCCGAACCCGGGCCATCTCCGCGTCCGCGTGCAGACCTTTCTGGAACTTCACGGCGAGCTGCCGCGTGTGCTCTTTGATGGCGTCGTCCGGCGTCATCAGGCGGTTGACGATCAGGTTCGGCTCCCGCCCGCGGCGGTCGACCTTCCCCTTCACGTAGAGCACGGCCTCCGCCTTGACGAGGTCGCCCTGCCGGGCGAACTCCTCCGGCCACATGATGCACCGCACGCAGCCCTCCGGGTCCTCGAAGTCGAACATCACGTAGTCGGTGTTGCCGTTGCGGGACGGCTTTTTGGTGCGGGCCTTTTTAATCGCCCCGACCATCCCGCCGACGGTCACCTCGTCGCCGTCCTCCGCCTCGCCGAGTTCCAGCGTGGTCGCGGTGGCGAACTTGGTGATGACGTCGCCGGCTTCGGTCAGCGGGTGGCTCGTCAGGTAGAAGCCGAACACCTCTTTTTCGTGGGCGAGCTTCACCGCCCGGGTCCAATCCGGCACGTCCGGGAAGCTGGCGGCGACCTCGGGGGCGTCGTCGGCCTCCTCGTCCCCGCCGAACAGGCTCGCCTGCCCGGCGGCGGCGTCGCGGGCCTTATTGGCCGCCGCCTGCACCGCCCGATCCACCACGGCGCTGTGCTGGGCCCGGCTGGGGCCGAGGGAGTCCAGCGCTCCGCAGCGGATGAGGATTTCCACCGCGGAGCGGTTGAGGTGACTCGGGTCGATCCGCTCGGTGACGTCGAAGATGTCTTTATAGGGGCCGTTGGCCTCCCGCTCCTCGACCAGCGCCTGCATCGCCGACAGGCCGAGGCCCTTGACGGCGCCCAGCCCGAAGGTGATCGCGTCGTTGCCGTCTTCGTCGGTGACGACGCGGAACTCCACGTCGCTGCGGTTCACGTCCGGAGGCAGCACCTCGATGCCCTGCCGGCGGGCGTCTTCGACGTGTTCCATGATCCGGTCGCTGCTCTCCATCCCGCAGGAGAGCAGCGCCGCCATGAACTCGACGGGGTAATGCGCCTTCAGATACGCCGTCTGATAGGCGATCAGCCCGTAGGCCGTACTGTGCGATTTGTTAAAGCCGTAGCCGGCGAACTTCTCGATCAGCTCGAACAGGTTGACGGCGACGGCCTCGTCGACGCCGCGTTCCTTGGCCCCGTCGATATATTGCTGCCGGAACTGGGCGATGATCGCCAGTTTCTTCTTGGAGATGGCCTTAATGCACTTGTACGCGCTGGCCAGTTCGATGCCGCCGACCCGGTTCAGGATCCGCATCACCTGTTCCTGGTAGACCATGATCCCGTAGGTGTCTTCCAACACCGGGTCCACCAGCGGGTGAATCTTCGCCGGCTCCTTCCGCTTATTTTTGATGTCGACGTAGTCCATCACCATGCCGCCCTCCAGCGGGCCGGGGCGATAGAGCGCCGAGGTGGCGATGATGTCGGCGAACTCCGTCGGCCGCATCTTCGTCAGCAGGTCCCGCATCCCGCCGGACTCCAGCTGGAACACGCCCTTCGTCTCGCCGCGTTGCAGCAGGCGATAGGTGGCGGGGTCCGGCTCGTCGACCTCGTGCAGCACGGCCCGGTCGAAGTCCGGGTGGCGGGCCTCCACGTTCTTGATCGATTTGTCAAGAATGGTGAGGTTCCGCAGCCCGAGGAAGTCCATCTTCAGCAGGCCGGCCGCCTCCACCGTGGGGCCGTCCCACTGGGTGATGACGTCCTCCTTGCCGGTGATGACCTGGAGCGGCAATAAATCCTGAAGCGGCTGGTCCGCGACCACCACGCCGGCGGCGTGGGTGCCGGCGCTGCGGGCCAGGCCCTCCAGCCGATAAGCGATGTCGATTAACTCCTTGATCTGCGGGTCGTTGTTGTAGGCGTCCGACAGCTCCGGGCTCTGCTTGACGGCGTCGGCGAGTTTAATGCCGAGCGTGTCCGGCACCGCCTTGGCGATCTCGTTGACCCGCGGCAGCGGCACGCCCAGCGCGCGGCCGACGTCCCGCACCACGGCCTTGGCCTTCAGGGTGCCGAACGTGCCGATCTGGGCGACGGCGTCCTCGCCGTACTTTTTCTTGGTGTAGTCGATGACCATCTGCCGGCGGTCGCGGCAGAAGTCGATATCGATATCCGGCGGCTCCTTCCGGCTTTTATCGAGGAACCGCTCGAACAGCAGGTCGTACTTGAGCGGGCAGACGTCGGAGAGCCCCAGCAGATAGGCCACGATCGCCCCCGCCGCCGAGCCCCGGGCCACGCAGGGGATGTCGTGCTTCTTGGCGAATTCGACGAAGTCCCACACGATCAGGAAGTAGCTCGAATACCCCATGTATTCGATCACGCCCAACTCCAGGTCGAGCCGGTCCCGGTGGGCCTGCGTGACCGCGTCGCCGTACCGCTCCTCCATCGCCGCTTCGCAGATCTCCCGCAGATACTCCGTGTCCGTGAGGTTCCGCGGCGGCTTGAAGACGGGGTAGTACTTCGGGTTCTCCTCCAGCCGGATATCGCAGCGGTCGGCGATCTCCTGACTGCGCTTGACGGCCTCGTGCTGGTCCGGGAAGACCTCGTACATCTCCTCCGGGGACTTGACGAAGAAGTCCTGCGAGCCCAGCCGCATCCGCTTGGCGTCGGTCCGCTGACTGCGGGTGTTGACGCACAATAAAATGTCGTGGGCGACGGCGTCCTCGCCGCAGAGGTAGTGGCTGTCGTTGGTGGCGACCAGCGGCAGGCCCATTTTGTTCGCGAGATCGACCGTCGCCTCCCCGGCGTCCTTCTGGATCTGGATGCCGCTGTCCTGGATCTCCATGTAGAAGCGGTCGCCGAAGACCTCCGTGTACCATTGGCACAGCTTCTCGGCCTCCTCCTTCTGCTCGTTGAGCAGGTGTCGGGACAGCTCCCCGGAGACGCACCCGCTGAGCACGATCAGCCCTTCGCTGTGGGCTGCGAGCAGCTCTTTGTCCATCCGGGGCTTGTAATAGAAGCCCTCGGTGTAGGCGATGCTGCTCATCTTGACCAAGTTGCGGAACCCCGTGAGGTTCTGCGCCAGCAGCGTGAGGTGGAAGTTGGACTCCTTCATCTTCCCGCCCCGCTCCTTGCGGCTGCGGGGGGCCATGTAGGCCTCGATCCCGAGGATCGGATTAATGTCCTCCGCCCGGCAGGCGTGATAGAACTCCATCGCCCCGTAGAGGTTGCCGTGGTCCGTGATGGCCGCGGCGTTCATACCGGACGCCTTCGTCTGTTTGACGAGGTCCGGGATCTTGGTCATCCCGTCCAGCAGGCTGTAATGCGTGTGGCAGTGCAGGTGGGCGAACGGCCGCGGGGCGGCGCCCTCCGGCCCGGGGATGGCGAGATCCGGGGCGACGGGGGAGGAACCGGCGTCGGGGAGGGGCTGGGACACGGGGCGGGCGGCTCCTGCACGGGTGGACGGACGGCCATCGTATCGGCCCGCGCGTCGGCCGGGGGCCGGCATTCGTCCGGCGATCGGGAAGACCCGCGCCGATTCGCCGGCGCCGGCCGTTCCCACGCCCTTTCCCGCACAACCGGGGAACCCGACCGGAAACCCGGCCGGGAGCCCGGCGGCGGGTCGCGGAGCGACCTGGCGGCGCCGCGCGGTTTTCACGGACGCTTCGCGCAAACTTCAGCGCCGGTTCGGGGCGGCTTCATACAACACGGTCGCTCGCCCGCCGCCGATGAGACCGCGATGCCCGCCGCGTTCCGATGCCCCCACTGCCGGAAGGCCTACGTCATCGAGAAGGCGCAGGAGGATCGCGTCTTTAAATGCCGAAAGTGCGGCGGCATGATCGAGTTTGAGGGGCGGCCGGACAGCGATCTCGACCTCCCCAAAAACGAGAAGAAAAAAGCGTGGGCCGATCGACTTAAATTGAATGAGCTGCCCGGCTGGGCCGCGGGCCTGCTGACGGCGGGGATTCTGGGAGCGCTCTACTGCCTCGCCACGCTGGGGATGGGGCAATTGGGAGACCCCCACGACCGGCTGTACCACGCGTTGAAGGACGAATACGACGCCCTGACCGCCATCGTGGACGGCCTCGACAGTCCGGAGGACGCCGCGGCGGCGGAGCCGGAGATGAAGGTTCACGTGCAGGAGATCCTCCGACTGATGGACGACCCGCGGCCGTTCGGCCGCGGTCGTAAGGCCGTCGGGGCGGCGTTTCTGAAGGAGTACGAAGGGGCGATCAAAGCCCGCCTGGAGTCCCTGCGGGAGGCGAAGAGCCGGGCGTTCGACCGGCAGGGCGTGGGCTCCGTCGTCTCGCGGACGCTGCGACCGATTCCGCAGTCGGAACTCGATTTCCGCCGGGCGTTCGACTCCTGATCCGACCGCGTCCGGGGGGCTTAGCCGACGGGAATCACGGCGTCCGCGGCGGCCCGCAGGCGGGGGTGGGAGCCGGTGACGATCACCGCGTGGCCGTTCTCGGTCAGGCGTGCGAACACGCCGCACAGCCGCTCCGCGTCGGCAGGGTGCAGGCCGGCGGCGGGGGCTTCGAGCAGAATCAGCGTGGCGGACGCGGTGCGGGCGGCGAGCGTCTTCGCCAACCGCAGCCGCTGGCCCTCGCCGTCGCTCAGCGTCTTCGCCGCCCGGCCGATCGTCACGTGCCCCAGCCCCACGTCCCGCGCCGCCGCCGCTCGGGCCCGGGGCTTGGGGCGGCCGCGGAAGAAGGGCACGGCCTCGGCCGCGGTGAGGTTCAGCGTGCCGGCGATGGAGAGCCCCCGCACGCGGATCGCCAGAATCTCCGGCTTGAACCGCTCCCCGCCGCACTCCGGGCAGGTCGCCACGAGGTCCGGCAGGAATTGCATCGGCGTGGTCACGGTTCCCGTTCCCTCGCACAGCGGACAGCGTCCGGGGGACTTTCCCGCCAGCGAGAAATGCCCGGCACCGAACCCGCGGAGCTTCGCCTCCGGGGTGGAGGCGAACAGGTCGCGGATCTCGCCGAAGAACCCCAGGAACGTCGCCACCGTGCTGCGGGGGCTGTTCGTCAGCGGCGCCCGCGGGCCGAACAACGCGGCGCCGAAGTCGCCGAACCGGCCGTCCGCCGTCGCGGCGGTCGCGGCGTCGGCGAGGGCGTGCAATCGCCTTTCGGCGTCCGGGCCGACGAGGAGCGTCAGCCCCCGCGGGACGAACGGCGTGCGGTCCGCGTCCGGCAGCGTCGTCTTGGGGACGGACGGGGCAGGCGGCGGAGACGGTTCGTCTCGCAGGTAGGGGGCGAGCAGGGAGCCGTCGGCGCCGTCGATCTCTCCCGGCGGTCCCTCGAACAGCACGCGGCCGCCCTCCGGCCCGGCGCCGGGGCCGAGTTCCACCAGCCGATCAGCCGCCCGGCAGAGGGCGGGCTCCGACCCGGCGACGACGACCGTGTTCCCCCCTTCCGTCAGCGACCGGCAGAGGGCGAGGAACCGCTCCGCGTCCTCCGGCTCCAGCCCGGCCAGCGGGGCGTCGAACAGCGCCAACAGACCGCGCACCCCCGGGTCCGCCGCCGCGGCGAGCGTCGCCCGGCGGTCGTCGGCCCGGCTCAGCGCCGCGGCCGGTTCGCCCAGCGGACAGTCTCCCAGTCCCCAGTCGGCCAGCCGCCCCAGCGCCGCCGCGAGGGCCGTCGCCGCCGGCGGGCCGTCGGGCGGCAGGTCGGCTCGGAGTTGCTCCGCCGACCGCTCCAACCACGCGTCCCACGGGCGCCCGTCCACCCGGTAGGCCCGGCGGGCGACGTCTTTCTTGTCGAACGAGGACGAGAACAGCCGCGGCGTCGCCGGCGGCAGCACGGTGCCGTCCTCCAGCACGGGGCGGTCGCGGACGACGCGGGGCGCCCAGCATTTGCCGTCGATCTCACGGGGGCCGTCCGCCGCTTCGACCCAGACCGTCGCCCGGCCGCCGCCGAATCGCAGGGCGGCGGCGAGGCTTTCGCCGATCCGGTCCGCCGCCTCCGGCGAGAACTTCACCCGGTCCACGACGATCTCGGCCCGCTCGGGCAGGGCGTCGACGTCCTCCAGCCGGCCCGTCGCCTCTCCGGCGAGGAACCGGTTGAAGCCGGCCCCGCGGTAGGCCTCCGCGGAGAGGGCGGCGTCCGCCGGGAAGGCGATCTGGCCGCGGGCGTCGGGGTGCGCGGCGACGAGATCCGCCGCGGCCAGATCCGCCCGCGTGACGGCCAGCGGGGCGCCGGTCGCCGGGTCGTGGGGCGTCGCCAGGGCGGCGAAGGCGGTGCGGAGCACGTCGCCCAGACCGGCCCGATCGGCGAGGGTCTCCCCGCGGCCGGGCGGTTGGTCGGGGTCGACGAGAATCGCCGGGGGGACGCCGCTGATCTCGTCGGCGTCCGGCCGTTCGCGGCGCTCCAGCAGCCGGCGGGCGGAGGCGGACAGGGCGGCCACGTAGCGCCGCTGGCCCTCGGCGTGCAGCACGTCGCGGAGCAGCGTGCTCTTGCCGGAGCCGCTCACCCCCGCGACGACGCTCAGCCCGCCGCGGGGCAGGTCGAGGGCGTCGATCTGCAGGGCGCGCACGCGGACGCCCCGCAGACGAATCGGCGGGGCGGGGGCGTCCTTCATACGGCCATGTTAGCCGCGATCTTCAAGATCGCGGCCCACGAGCTACGCCGCGTCGGCTTCGGGCATCAGGTAGGAGCTGATGCGGTTCGCCGGCTGGTAGGCGGCGGGGGTGTTGGAGAGGGCGAAGTGCATCGCGTAGGCGTCTTCGGTGGTGTCGTCGTAGCGGTCTCGGACGACGCGGAAGGCCCGGAAGCCCTCCCCCTTGAAGAACAGTTGGGCCGGCAGGTTCGTCTCCCGGACCTCCAGCACGATCTCCGTGCGGCGCTGCTGGGAGAGCTTGTCCACCAACCGGCGGACCATCTGCTTACCCACGCCCTGCCGACGGTTCTGCGGGGCGACGGCGAAGTTCAGAATCCGCAGCCGGCTCTTTTGCAGCTCGTAGATCATATAGCCGACGACTTCGCCGGCGATCTCGGCCACCATGCCGATGCAGTTCCGCTGCCGCAGGCAGCAGATGAAGTCTTCCTCCGTCCAGGCGAACTCGAAGCTGGCTGCTTCGATATCGAGCACGGCCGGCATATCACGGCGGATTAACCACCGAATCTGTACGGCGTCGGGGCGATGGATGGAAAGCTGAGAGGACATCGCGGCCGGCCTCCTTGCCGGGGTGCGGGGACGGTGCAGGGGGTGTACCCGACGCTTCTGAAGGACGAAACCCCGGTTCCCCGCAAGATTTCTATTCGGCTCCCCCCGACTGGTAAATGCAGGTTCGATTCAAGTCGACCCGCGGAGCGTCGCGCCCGCCGGAACGCCGAGGCCCCGCGGGGGCGCGGCGTTCCGGTTCACACCGGCGAGGGCCGGTAGGGGTTGGGGCAGCAGTTCTTGGGGCAAACGTCGTGATTCGGGCGGTATTCGCCCACGGCCCGCTTCTCCGGGACCTCGCCCAGCCGTTCGCGGATCAGTTCGACCAGCATCGAGACGAACCGCGGGTGCGTCCCCGCCGTGCCGGCCCGGCGGTAGGCCAGACCCAACTCCTCCGCTTTCTGCTTGGCCTCCTCGTCGAGGTCGAACAGCACCTCCATGTGGTCCGAGACGAACCCGATCGGCGCCACGACCGCCGCCTGCACCCCCGCGGCGGCGACGGCCTCCAGGTGATCGCAGACGTCCGGCTCCAGCCACGGGTCCTGCGGCCGGCCGCTGCGGGACTGGTACACCAGCGCCCAGCGGTCCTCGGGGACGCCCAGCTCCTCGGCGACCAGCCGGCTCGTCTCGTGCAGTTGGCGGGCGTAGTCGCTGGTGTCGGCCATCGAGTTCGGGATCGAATGGGCCGTAAAGGCGACGTGGGCGTGCTCCCGCAGGTCCGCCGGCAGATCGTCCAGGGCCTCCCGCACGCGCTCGGCGTTCACCGCGATCCAGTCCGGGTGGTTGTACCAGACCCGCACCTTGTCGATCGCCGGCGCCGGGTTCCCGGAGGCGGCGCCCGCCGCCTCCCGGGCGTGGTGCAGGTCTTCGCGGTACTGCCGACAGCCGGAGTAACAGCTGTACGAACTGGTCACGAGCGCCAGCGCCCGGTTCACCCCGTCGGCGGCCATCTGTTTGAGGGTGTCCGGCAGCAGCGGCTCCCAGTTGCGGTTCCCCCAGTAGATCGGCAGCTCCACGCCGGCCTCCTTGAGGGCCGGTTCGAGGGCCGCGATGAGGTCCCGGCACTGCTGATTGATCGGCGAGACGCCGCCGAACGATTGGTAGTGCTCCGCCACTTCAAGCAGCCGTTCCCGCGGCACCGGCTTGCCGCGGAGCACGTTTTCGAGGAACGGGATCACGTCGTCCGGCCCCTCCGGCCCGCCGAAGGAGGTCAGCAGGATCGCGTCGTAGACGTACGGGCCGGGCATCGGACACTCTTGGTAGGAAATGGCCCCCCATGATTCGCCCCCGCCGACGAACCGCCACCCCGGCGGGCCGTTCACGCTGCGGGAGATCCTGAACCGGGACGATCTCGGTTCGGCCGGCGACGTGGCGTTCACGGCCGCGACGGCCTTCAGCGGCCGCGTTTCTCCCGGCGGCCTGTTCGCCGGGCTGCGCGGCCGGGACTTGCACGGGGCGTGGTTTTGGGAAGAGGCTGTCGATCGCGGGGCCGCTGTGGTTCTCACCGACGAACCGCTCCCGGAATGTCCCGTCCCCGTCGCGGTGTTCACGCCGTGGCGGGGGGACGCCCGGCAGGCCTTCGGCGAGGTCTGCCACGCGCTGCACGGCCGGCCGAGCGAACGGCTGTTCGTCGCCGGGGTGACGGGGACGAACGGCAAGTCGACCGTCTGCTGGCTCCTCCGCAGCATTTTTCGAGAGGCGATGCGACTGAAGAACAAGCCCCCGATCGCCGGCCTCTGCGGCACGATCGAGACCGACGACGGCCGCGAGATTCGCCCCTCGAAGCTCACCACCCCCGCCTGCGAGGACCTGCACGCCTGGCTGGCCCGTTGCGTCGCCCACGGCTGCGAGGCCGCCGCGGTGGAACTGTCCTCGCACGCCCTCGATCAGGACCGGGCCGCGGGGCTGCGGCTGTCGGCGGCGGTCGTGACGAACGTGACACGGGACCACCTCGACTATCACGGGAGTTTGGAGGCGGTCGTGCGGGCGAAAGCGTCGATCGCGGATCTACTCCGCCCGGGGAAGCCTCTCATCACCTGCCGAGACGATCCGGAAGCGGCGGAAATCTGGTGGAAGATCGAGCGGGACGTTGTTCAAACGCAGTATGGCTTTGCGCCGGAGGGGTGGGATTCCGGTTCGCAAGTCGGCGGCGTAATGATCTGTGAACCGAAATATCGACCGGAAGGCTCAACCTTCGTCCTGAGATACGCCGGCGGACGCCATCCCCTACGGCTGTCGACTCCTCTGGTCGGCCGGTTCAACGTGCTGAACGCGACGGCTGCAGCGACCGCCGCGGAACCGTGCGGTTCCGACGCCGTCGCCGCCGGCCTCGCCAATGTTCCCCCCGTCCCCGGCCGGCTGGAACCAATCGACCGCGGCCAGCCGTTTCGCGTGCTGGTGGACTACGCCCACACCCCCGACGGCCTGCGGGCGGTGATCGACGCCGTCCGCCCGCTGCTGTCTTCCCAGAAACGGGGCGGCCGGTTGCACCTGCTCGTCGGCGCCGGCGGGGACCGCGACCGCGGCAAGCGGGCCGAGATGGGCGCCGCCGCGGCCCTCGCCGACCGGGTCGTGTTCACCTCGGACAACCCGCGGTCCGAGGACCCGCACGCGATCCTCCGCGACCTCGCCGCCGGTTGCCCGGAGACCCGCTGCGAGACGATCGAGAACCGCCGCGAGGCGATCGCCGCCGCCCTCGCCGCCGCCCGGCCCGGCGACTGGGTGCTCGTCTGCGGCAAGGGGCACGAGACGACGCAGGAGGTCGCCGGCGTCTTCCACCCCTTCGACGACCGCGTCGTCTGCCGGGAAGAACTGGCGCGACTCGGCTACGGCGGGGCTTGAAGCGTGTTCCCCCTCCCCTTGCGTTTCCTCCCCACCGTGCTGCGGCCCCGCGCCGCCGCGGAGGCCCCGTGGGGGCTCGGCGGCGAGTCCGATCGGCCCGTCTCCGGAGCCGCGATCGACTCTCGGGCGGTGACGCCCGGGGACCTGTTCTTCGCACTGCCCGGGGCGAACTCCGACGGTCACGACCACGCCGCGGACGCCCTGGGCCGCGGGGCGGCGGCGGTCGTGCTGGCCCGGGACACCGGCGACCGGCCGGCGGTCCTCGTGCCGGACACCGCCGCGGCGCTGGCCCGGTTGGGGGCGTGGAACCGGGGGCGGTTCGCCGGGCCGGTGGTGGCCGTCGGCGGGTCGCACGGCAAAACGACGACCCGGGAACTGACCGCCGCGGCGTTGCGCGGTCTGGGGCTGGGCGTCCGCAGCCGCGAAAACTTCAACAATGCGCTCGGCGTCCCGCTCACGCTCTGCGAACTCGGCCCCGACCACCGGTGGGCGGTGGTGGAACTCGGCGCCTCCCGGCCCGGCGACCTGACGCAGTTGGGCGGTTGGACGAAGCCGACGGCCGCCGTGCTGACGGGCGTCGGCACGGCTCACGTCGGCACGTTCGGCGGTCCGGCGGCGCTGCGGGCGGCGAAGGCGGAGCTGTTCGCCGCGGCGCCGCCGGGCGGCCCGTTGATCGTCAACGGCGACGACCCCGGCGCCCGGGCCCTCGCCGCAGAGGCCGGCCGGTCCGTCCTGTTCGCCGGCACCGGGCCGGGCTGCGACGTGCGGCTTGAACCGCGGCCGGCCCCGCCCGGGCGGCTGCGGTTCGCTCGGGGCGGGACGACGTTCGAACTGACCGGGTTCGCCCCGCACCTCGGCTCGCTGGCGGCCTGTGCGGTCGCCGTCGGCGAGGCGCTGGGGCTCTCACGGGATGCGATCGCCGACGGCCTCGCCCGCTTTCGGCCGCCGCCGGGGCGGGGGGCGGTGACGACGGTCGGCGGCGTGATGCTGATCGACGACGCCTACAACGCCCCGCCGGAGGGCGTCTTCGCCGCCGTCGACCTGCTGGCCCGCTGGCCGGTCGAACCGCCGGGCCGCCGATGGCTGGTGTGCGGGGGGATGAAGGAACTCGGTGACGAGACCGACCGCCTGCACG
Source organism: Alienimonas sp. DA493 (assembly GCF_043951915.1). Classification (NCBI taxonomy): domain Bacteria; kingdom Pseudomonadati; phylum Planctomycetota; class Planctomycetia; order Planctomycetales; family Planctomycetaceae; genus Alienimonas; species Alienimonas sp. DA493. Next base: position 21,335 of record NZ_JBINJD010000083.1, read on the forward strand.
CGGAGCTGGGAAAACGCCTCGCCGCGGCGGGACTGGATCGGGTTCTGTTCGTCGGCGAAACCGGCGCCCGCGTGGCGGCCGCGGCGGGGCTGCCGCCCGCGGTCGGGGAGCGGTGCGACGCGGCCGCCGACGCGGCGAACGTCCTGCACACAGAGGTTCGGCCCTGGGACGTCGTGCTGGCGAAGGGGTGTCGGGCGGACGGGCTGGAGCGGGTCGTCGCGGCCCTGGCGGACCGGCTCCGGCGGCGTCCGGCTTGAGCGGTTTTGCGCCCCCCGCGGCAAAATCCTGCGAACCGGGGTTTCCCCGGACCGGGGTTTTGGACGACACCCCCGGCCGCCCGCGACTTCCGCCGCCCGCAGCGGCCGAATCGCTTCCCCCATCGCTCGAACAACCGTCAGGAGGTCCGTCGTCGTCGCCCGGTTTCGCGGCTCTGCGGGGAGACGCGTCCGTCGATTGGATCGGCTTTCGTTTCAGCGTTTTAAAGACGCCGGAGCGGGGGCGGGTTCGGTCGGGAGCGCCTGAGGGCGTGAAGGAATATGTGATTTGATGGGTCGATCACTCCGACACGCCGCTCGACGAAGACGACGGATTCGGCCGACCGGAGGGACGCGGGTCC
>NZ_JBINJD010000084.1:0-21858 GCF_043951915.1 Alienimonas sp. DA493
GGTCGGAGCCGCTACGGACGGGGCCGGCATCCGCTCCGCGGGGGCCGGCGGCTGCGGGGGCGACGGGGCGGGGGCGGGACCCTCCGCGTGCGGGTCGCGGAGCGGGGCGAGTTCCGCCGGCAGATCGGCAAGGGTGACGGTCTCCGACTCCGCCAGAACGACGGCCCGCTCCATCGTGTTCCGCAGCTCGCGGACGTTGCCCGGCCAGCGGTGCCGCAGGAGGACGGCCTCCGCGTCCGGGTGAATGCGGGTGACGGCCCGGTCCTGCTTGCGGGCGGCCTCATGCAGGAAGGCGTCCGCCAAGTCGAGCAGATCCTCGGTTCGCTCCCGCAGCGGGGGCAGTTCGATCGGCAGGACGTTCAGACGGTAGAACAGGTCCTGACGAAACGTGCCCGCGGCGATCATCGCGTTCAGGTCGCGGTGCGTCGCGGCGATCACGCGAACGTCCACGGAGATCGGTTTGTCTCCGCCGACGCGCTCGAAGGTGCGCTCCTGCAACGCCCGGAGCAGCTTGACCTGCGTTTCCGCGGGCACCTCGCCGATCTCGTCGAGGAACAGCGTGCCGCCGTCGGCCTGCTCGAATCGGCCGGGGCGATCGCGGTCGGCGCCGGTGAAGGCCCCTTTAACGTGCCCGAACAGTTCGCTCTCCAACAGGGCGGGGGAGAGGGCGGCGCAGTGCACCGCCACCAGCGGCCCGCCGGCCCGCCGGCCGTTGGCGTGAATCGCGTGGGCGAGCAGCTCCTTGCCGGTGCCGCTCTCCCCGCGGAGCAGCACCGTCACGTCGCAGCGGGCGGCCTTGGCGGCCGTGGACAACGCCTGCCGCATCGCCGGGCTGTCGCCGCGCAGGCCGCCGCGGTCGAACCCATCCAGGGCCGGCGCCTCCGCGGCCCCGCCGAGCGTGCCGGCCAATTCCGCCTCCAGCGACGCCACCCGGCGTTCCAGTCGCTCCCGCCGCTCGTCCCGGCGGCGCACCCGGCTCCGCAGACTCTCCAATTCCCGCCGCACCCGTCCCTCCCGCAGCGCCGCCGCGGCGGTCCGGCTGAGCGCTTCCAGAAAGGTCAGGTCCTCTGCGGAGAGGGCGGTGCGGTCCTCTTTCGGCCCCAGCAGAATCCACCCGGCCGCGGCCCCCTCCGCCCCTTCCTCGACCGGCAGCGGCACGAGGGTCTCCGCCCCGGTCGCCGCCCGCACCTCGGCGGAGCGGATCGGCCCGGGTCCGGGCGCCGGGTCGTGGGTCGCCTCCTCGGCGTCGTCGGGGACGCCCGGCGCCAGTTCGTCGGGGGAAAGCCGCTCCGGAAACAGATCGTCGGTCGCGGCGACGCGGACCAGCCCGTCCCCCTCGCTGTCCGGCAGGTAGACCGCGGCCTTCTCGCAGCCGACGACCTCGCGGCAGGCGGAGACGACGTCCGCCGCCGCCTGCCGGGCCGCGTTCTCCCCGCCGCTGAAGGACCGCAGCACCCGGTCGAGGCGGTATTTTTCCCGGTAGAAAGTTCGGTCCAGCCGCTCCCGGAGCACGTGGAACAGGGCGAAGGTCGCGGTCGCCGCCAGCACCGCCGCGCCCGCCCGCACCAGCGTGGAGCCGGTGGGCGACAGCGGCACGTCCAGCGCCCGATCGACCCGGGCCGCGAGGGCTACGCAGGCGCCGGCGGCGATCGCCAAGGCGCTGCGGGCCAGCAACAGGCGGGTGCCGCCGCGCAGCACCTCGTTCACCCGCAGCAGTCGGTAGCGCACCATCCCGCCGGTGTACGCCGCGGCGAACAGCAGGCTCACCCAGAGCACCGGCAGGAAGCCCCAGATGTGCAGGAAGCCGGCCCGGTCCCACACCGCCAGATAAAGCAGGAACAGCGCCGCCGGCACGCTCCCGACCGCCGCCGCCAGAATCAGCCGCAACTGGCCGCGTTCGACCCGCAACGTCGACCGCCGCCAGTGGGCCCACAGGGCGGCGAGCGTCAGCACGAAGCCGGCGACCGCCAGGGCCATCACCCCGTCGGCCGCCCACGCCATCGCGTCCAGCAGACGCTCCTTGACCGCGTGGGCGGTGGGGGACCCGTCTTCCGCCAGTCGGGCTGCCAGCAGGACGACCGCCGCCATCACGCCCGCCGCGAGCCCCGCCGGCAGGTAGAGCCCCAACCGCACCGCAAACCCGTGATCCCGCAGCACCGGCAGCGCCCGGGGGTAACTCAGGAAGAAGTGCAGCGTGACCGACGGCAGCAGCGCCGCGGAGATCGTCAGCGGCAACAGCGCGGCCGTCGAGTGAGCCAGCGCCCACCACAGCGACACCCCCGTGACCGCCACTACGGTCGTCGCGCTCATCAGGAAGAACAGGCGGGCGGCCCGGTCGAAGGGCCGCAGCCACGACGCCATCCCCCCGACGATCGTCAGGCCGATCTGGAGCAGGAGCCAGACGATCAGCAACCCCATCCGCCCGACCGGCACCCCCTGAACGCGGACGTACGCCATCCGCGGCGCCGCCCCCGGCGGGTCCTCCGAGGGGCGGGAATAAAGCACTCGGACGTACTGCCGCTTGGCGTTGTCCTGGACGAACGGGTAGTCCGCCTGCATCTGAAACCGACGACTCGGATCGTTCGATTGCGCCTCGCCGAAGTCATCGGCCGTCTTCTCGAACAGCGGGTCGCAGGCGTCGTAGAAATCGACCGGGCTGAGAATCGCCCGATCGCCGATCGCCTTGAGCAGATCGCCCGGCCGCGGTTCGTCCGCCCCCGGCTCGCCCCACACCTTCAGCCCATCGGTGGCGACGAGCGTCACGCCCTCGGCCGCCGGATCGTCGGCCAAGACGATCCGCAGCCGGAGGTCCGGCGACACCGAGGCATAGGCGATCGCGCCAATCGCGGCCAGCAGCGCCAACGTCCCGATCGTGAGGGCGCAGTAACGTCCGCTGGGCGTCGGGATCGGCAACGCGACGGCTCGTCAAGGGTGTCGAAAAGTGTCGAACAGGTGTCGACAGTCAACCGACAGCAGTGGACGCTTGCAAGACCCTGGTCAAAGCGGGCCCTCGCCTCACATTTCCGAGAAATTCTTTAACGAGTTGCGAGACAGCAGGTTACGCAACGCACCAGGGTATCGACACTCGATCGACAGGGGCGTCGACACCAAGCATTGGCGCTGCCCTTGCAACGTCTCTCGTTCCTCACGCGGCCCCCGTGGGCCGGAGCGGTGGGAACGAAGTCGTTGGGGGTGATCGTACGGCACGCAGCCTGACTTGCTCGCACGCCGCGATCTGACGCCGGACCTCGTTCCCGTCCCACCCGCTCCGGTTCCGGGGGCTGTTTTCATCTTCGCCGTTCGTCAGGCCGACAGGGCTTTCGTGACGGCCTTCAGAAGCAGAGCCGCCGCGGCCGCTTGCCGCTGAGCGCGGGTTCTCGGGTCGTTCGGGAGCCGGAACTCTTCCACTGTCGCCCCCCGCGTTGGGGTGCGGAGCCCGATCACGAGCCGCCCGTTCTCCCCGTCCGGGGCGTCCGGGCCGAGGTGGCCGGTGATCGCCGCCGCGACCATGGCGTGCGGCGTCCGCACGGCGGCTCCGGCCGCCATCGCCGCGGCGACCTCCGGGCTAACGGCGCCGCACCGCTCCAGCGTAAGCCGGGAGACGCCCAGCCAAGCCGCTTTGCTTTCCGTCTGGTAGGTGACGAAGGAGCCGGCCAGGAGGTCGGACGCGCCCGGCAGCCCCACCAACGCGGCGGCCGCCAGGCCGCCGGTGCAGCTCTCGGCCAGCACGAGCGATTTGTCGCGCGACCGCAGGCGCTCCGACAGGGCGAGGGCGGCGTCTTCGAGCGACGACATGGCGGGCGACCGACCGGGATGGGGCGAGTTTGTCGGCCGCGGAGCCCCTGCTGCCCGTAACGGCCGTTCGGAGTGTCCGGCCCGTAACGGCGATGACGGCTGTGCCGCGGCCGGACGGTTCATGCCGGTTCCCGGGGTGGGGCCGGTCGATCCTCCCCGGGCCGGGAGCCCACGCTCGACGGCTCTCTTTTCCCCCCGCGGGCGCTCAGATGTCAAACCGCTTCGTCCCTCGCCCGCTCGGCGTGCTGTCGATCCGCTCGCTGATCGCCGCCGCGGCGGTCTGCGTCGCGGCGACGGCCCCCGCCGCCAGTCCGGAGGCCGAGGAGTTGGAGGCCGCCGCCCGCGAGCGGATCGTCACCGTGCAGGCCGGCACCGGCACGGCCCGGGCCCGTCGGCGGGCGGAGGCGGCGCTGCCGCTGGCCGACCTCACCCCCGCCGCCCGCGTTCGGGCGGTTCAGGTGCTGGAGGACCAGAGCCTGTTTCGCACGCTGCCGGTCCTGCGGTTCCCGATCCACGAAGACGGGCTGAAGTACTTCATCCAGCACCCGGACGTGGCCGTCGCCCTGTGGCGGGTCCTGGGGGTGAGCCAGTGCGACATGTGGCAAACCGGCCCGAACAGCTACGAGGGCGACGCCGGCGACGGGTCGATCGGCCTGTTCGACGTGCTCCTGCGGGGGGAGAAGGACCAACTCGTGCTGGTCCAGGGGCAGTTCAAGTCGCCGGTGCTGAACGACCCGATTCAGGCCACCTGCCTGTTCCACCTGCACACGGAGACCGCCTTCGACGCCTCCGGCGAGCCGATCGCCGTGGGCCGGGCCAGCCTGTTCGTCTCCTTTCCCAGCCGGGCCGTCGGGGCCGCGGCGAAGCTGATCTCCCCGGTCACGAACGTGGTGCTGGACCGGAACTTCGAGGAGGTCTGCCTGTTCGCCCACCTGATAGACCGCTCGATGCAGACCCGCCCGGTGTGGGTCGAGGGGCTGGCCACGCAGTTGGAAGGCGTGCTCCCGCGGCGGAAGGTGGAGCTGAGCGAGCTGTCCGAACGCGTCTACGCCTCCGCCCGCTACCGCGAGCGCCTGCGGGACCGGGACCCCGGCCTGCGGACCGCGGCGCCGACGATCGACCGCTACGGCGAGGTTCGGCGGTAGAAGCGGCGGCGGGCGACCTCCCGGCGCCGCTACGGCAGCTTGGTCGGCGGGACGGCCTTCAACCAGCGCCAGAACCACCACCCGGCCAACAGCGGGATGCCGATCTGCGGGGCGCGGAAGCAGAGCAGGGCGCAGAGCAGCACGAATCCGACCGCCTTCCAGTCCCACTCGGCCCACGCCGCTGGGCGGTCGCGGGAGGGCAGGGCGAGCCAGAGGGCGCCCATCACGATGCCGACCCGCATCGCCCCGGCCCACCACAATTCCAACTCCGGCCGGACGGCGTAGAGGGCGCCCGCCCCGATCAGGCACCCCGCCGCCGCGAGCCCCACCCCCCACCGGCCGGGCAGGGCGGAGGCTCCCGCGGACGAGGAACCGGACGGGCCGGCGGTCTTTGCGGCGTGCGGAACGTCGGCCGGGGCGGACGGAACGCTCGGCGGGGGCGAAGGTTCGGGCACGGGGGGAGTATAAGGCCGAACCGGGCCCCGCCCGCCGCGAAAGGCCGGGGTTTCCCCGGGGGCGACGAAGTCGTATCCTCCGCGCCCCAGGGATCGGGACCGACGCGTGCGCACCGCCGGGCGACGCCGCCGCCCCGGTCTCGTCCCCCGGACGCCGACGGACGGATCCGCTCGCCATGCCGCCGAAACAGGCCTCCCGCAGTTCGCGCACCGCCAGCGGCGGTTCCGCGTCCGGCTCTCCCCGCGGCGGTCCGCCGCGAATTCTGTGCGCCGCGGACGTGCGGCTCGGCGGGATCGCCGAGAGATTGCCGCCGCTCGCCGGCGAGGCGGCGGAGAGCGCCGCCGGGGCCTCCCGCCGTCAGTGGGAAACCCTGCTGGACGCCGCCGCGGAGGCGGACGCCGTCGTCCTGCTCGGCCGGTTGCTCGACCCAGCCGCCGACCTGCGGGCGGAGCGGGCCCTGCGGCAGGGCCTCGACCGTCTGGCCGCCGCAGACGTCGCCGCGTTCGCCGTCACGGACGAACCGCTGCCGGACGACCTGCCGCTGACCGTGCTCGCCCCGGACGAGCCGAGCGAAATCGAACTGTCCCGCGGCGACGAATCGCTCGCCGTTCTGCGGACGCTGGCCGGGGCCGCGGCCTTTCCGGTGCCCGACGGTCTGCCGGTGCTGGGCGTGTCCGTCGCCGCGGACGCCGACGCTGACGGCTGCGACGCCTTCTTCACCTCTTCCTTGCCCGGCGACGCCCCCGGCACGCTGATCGTCCTGCCGGAGACGGCCGGCGCCGGCGGGGGGACGTCGGAGCCGCGGGGCGAACGTCCGGTGCGGTTCTTCGCCCCGGTTCTCGATCTGCCGGACGAACCGGCGGACCTCCCGGCTCGACTCCGCCACGCGGCCCCGCCGCCCGCGGACGGGGAGCGGCTGCGGATCGTGGACTGGACGCTGCGGCTCGGGCCGTGGGGCGACCGGCTGACGGACGCCGACGCCGACGCCCTCGCCGCGGCGCTGTCCGACGCCCGGGCCCTGCACTCCGTCGCCCTGCTGCCGCACCCGGACCGCTTCGCCGACGACGACGAGGAGGAACCCGGCGAGGCGGCCGCGTTCCTCGAAGCCCTCGCCCACTTCGACCCGCTGGGCGACGCCCCCCCGCTGCCCGGCGTCGCCCCGAACCCGGACCGCGTCCGCGAACTGGCGACCCGCTTCGCCGCCCCGCTGCTGTCCGCCGGCTGATCGACGTTCCGATCGCCGTCCGGCCCCGGTCGTCTCCCCCTCGATTCACACCCTGACCCACCGCCCGCGGAAGGACCCGCCGTGCAGATCACCGACATTGAGATCGCCCGGTACGGCGTGTGGCGGGACCTTACCCTGCCGCTGGCCGGGCCGGGGCTGAACCTGCTGTACGGGCCGAACGAGGCCGGCAAGACCACGCTGATGCGGTTCATCCGCGGCGTGCTGTACGGCTACGAGCCCTTCAGCACGCACGGCTTCCGGCAGCGGAACGCCGCCCGCGGCGCCGGTCGGGACGTCGAATCGACCGAGGGCTGGGACGGCACGATTCACGCCGAAATCGACGGCGCCCCGCACGTGCTCCGCCGGTTTCGCGAGCCCGGCGGCGACCCCCGCGGCCGGCTGACCGTCACCGACCCGTTCGGCGAGGTGCACGGCGAGGAGTGGCTGCACGAACGCCTCGGCGGGCTGTCCGAGGCGATGTACCGCAACGTCTACGCGCTGGGGATCTACGAGCTTCAGGAGCTCGCCACGCTGGAGCACGCGGACGTCGCCGCCCACGTGCACGGGGTGTCGCTGGGCCCGGCCGGCCGCCGGTTCCTCGCCGCCGCCGACGCCGCGGAGGAAACCGCCGCCGGCCTGCTGACGCTCGACGCCCGCGACGCCCCGGTCGGCGGCCGCATCGCGGAGCTGATGCGGCGCCGCGACCGGCTGGACGCCCAACTCGCCGCGTTGCCGGACGGCCGGGCCGCCGCCGAAGAACTGCGGGCGGACCTCGCCCGGCTGGACCGCACCTTCTCCCGGCTGGAGCGGAAAAAGAAGCGCCTCCGCCGCGAGCTGCGGGGGGCGCGGTACGTCGGCAAGGTGCACGGCCCGTGGCGGCAGGTCCGCGATCTGCGGAGCGAACTGGAAAAGCTGGGCGGCTCTGCCGAAGTGCCCGCGGACGGGCTGACCCGGCTGATCGCCGCCGAGGCGAACCGCGACGCCGCCGCCAAGCGGGCCGCCGAAGCCCGCCATCGGGCGGACGAGGCCCGCAAACACGCCGAGGCGGTGCGGTTCGACGAGAGCCTCGTGGAGCACGCCGGGGCGATCCGGGCGCTGGCCCCGCTGACGGAGTGGGCCGAGGAGGCGATTCGCCGCCGCGACGCCGCCTCCGAAGCCGCCGCGAACTTCGCCCGCCGGGCCGACCGGGCCGACGAAGCGCTCGACGCCGACGCCGGGTTCGACCCGGAGGAGATGACCGACGAACAACTCGAAGCGTTCGTCGCCCGCTTCGCCGCCGGGAACGACGCGGGGTCGGAGCGGTTCGCCCGTCTCGCCGCCGCCGCGGGGGCCGATCCGAATCTCGCTTTCGATTCGCACGAGGACCGCGTGCGGGCGGTCGTGTTTTCGGACGAGGAGGACGACGACGAACGCCCGGAGCCGGCCGACTTCGATCTCACCCGCTCCCCCAACGGCGTGGACGTCTCGCCGGAGGCGGAGGAACTGCTGACCGAGGCCGCCGCCGCATACCGGGCCGCCGGCCTGAAGAACCGGCGGCTCAAGCGGGCCTACAAACGGAAGGACCGCCTGTTCCGCAAGCGGGAGGCCCGGCGGTCGGAACTGCTGGCGAGCGTCGGCGTGGACGATCCCGCCCAGGCCCTCGCCGCCGCGGACGAGCGGGCCGCCCAGCTCTCCCGGCTGTGCGACCTGATCCGCGAAGAGAACGTGCTGTCCGGCGGCCGCACCGCCGGCGGGCTGCGGCCGGACGAGTGGGCCGCCCGGCTGGAGGTCCCGCCGTGGGTCGGCCTGTGCTTCGGCGTGTTTATGTTCGGCGGGGCGGCGTTCGGGCTGCTGGGGCTGATTCAGGGGCTGACGGTCGGCTGGCTCTCCGGGCTGATCTTCCTGCTGATCGGGATGTGCTGCTCCGGTTTGGCGTGGCGGATGCGGGACCACATGGAGACCGTCCTGACCGACGCCGCCGCCGAGGCGGAGGCCCGGGTGCGGGCGTCCGAGGGCGATCTGGTGCGGACCCGCGAGGAGATCCGCACGCTGCTGATCACCGCGGAGCTGGAGCCGGCGAAGTTCCGGGCCCGCAAAGCCGGCCCCGGCGAGGGCGAGTGGAGCCACAAGGCCGCCGCCGCCGCCCTGCTGACCGTCGAGCGCCGCCGGGCCAGTCTGGAGAAGGTCGCCGAGACGGCCGACGCCCACGCCAAGCAGCGGCGGGCGCTCTCCTCGCTGCGGGACCGCATCCGGCGGTCGCAGGGCGATCTGACCGCCGGCCGGCAGATGTGGTACGAGGCCCTCCAGACGGTCGGCCTGCCGGAGGGGGTGAAGACCGCGGAAGCCCTGGAGGCGTGGCGGGAGGAGCACCGGGAGGCGTTGAAGCTCGCCGCGGACGCCGCCGGCCGGCTGCGGGGCGGAGGCGCGACGCGGGTCGTGGAGAAGCGGATCGCCGTGCCCGTGCCGGTGCCGACCGCCGCGGGGGGGCCGGGCGCCGGAGAGGCAACCGCCGTTCGCGACGCCGCCGCTCAGGCCGCGGCCCGTCAGGATGATCTGACCGCCGCCCTGGCGGCGCTGTCGGCCCGGGTGACGGACCTCGGTCGCACGTTGAAACGGCCGGTGGAGGGCAGTGCGATCAAGGTTCTCGCCGGCTGGGCGAAGGAGCTGGACGGCCTGCAGGACCGCCGGGAGGAACGGGACCGCCGCGTCGCCGAGGCCGATCGTCTGAAGGCCGAGGCCGAGGAATTGGCCGCCGCCGAGAAGACCCACCACGCCGAAGCGCACGCCCTGCTGACGGCCGCCGGCGTAGCCGACCGGGCCGCGTACGAGCGGCTGGCCGGCGGCTCCGCCAAACGGCAGGAGGTCGCGGCGCTGCTGGAGATGGCCGAGGCCGACCTCGCCGCCGCCGCGGAGGAGTCCTCCGAGTTCGCCGTGCAGGAGGAGGACCTCGCGCAGTTCGACCCGGCCGAAAACCGCACCGCCGTCGAGAAGCTCGAAGCGGACCTCGAGGAGATCGAAACCGAACTGCGATCCGCCCAGGAACGCCGCGGCGGCGTGGCCCGCGAGTTGGAGGGGCTCTCCGCCGACGACGCCCGCGACGCGGTGCGGCTGGAGCTGTCCGCGGTGAACCGGGAGTTGAAGGACGCGACCGAACGCTGGAACGCCGCCAAGCTGGCCGGGCGAGCCTTCGCCTCGATGCGGGCCGACGTCGAACGCACCCGCCAGCCGGCGGTGCTGGCCGCGGCGGGGCGGTACCTCGAACAGCTCACCGGCGGCCGCTACCGGCGTGTCTGGAGCCCGCTGGGCGAACGGACCTTGATGGTCGAGGACCGGCACGGCGCCGCCCTCGCCCCGGACGCCCTCTCCGGCGGCACCCGGGAGCAGCTGTACCTCGCCGTGCGGCTGGGCCTGATGGACCACGTCGCCGAGGCGGACCAAACCGCGACCGGCGCGGAGATCGACGGCAACGGCCTGGACCTCCGCCCGCCGGTCGTGCTGGACGACGTGCTGGTCAACTTCGACCAACTCCGCACCGAGGCGGCGCTGGACACCCTGCGGACGTTCTGCGCCGAGGAACGCAGCGCCGACGGTTCGGTTCGCCCGGCCCGTCAGGTGCTGTTCTTCACCTGCCACCTGCACCTCGCGCACCTGTTCGAGCAGGGCGGGGTGGATCCGGTCTGGCTGCCCCGCAACGACGCCGCGGATCGGTTCGAGCCGGTCCCGCAGGTGCTCGAACCGCGGGCCCGGGTGTTGAAAGCGGCATAACCCGGTCCACCGGCGCCGCGGGGCGCGTAGGATGCGGCGACCGGCCGCATCCTTCCGTAGCCCGCCCGCTCTCGTATGTCGTTCCGTTCGATCTTCGCCGCGGCGGCCGCCGCGGCAGTTCTCTCCTGCGTCGCCCCCGCCGAGGCCGCACCGCCCTCCATCCACCGCCGGGCGGTGGACCGCCTCACGGTGACGCTGCCCGACGGCGGCGAGGCGGAGCTGCTGGGCGTGTTCGCCGGGACGGTCGAGGCCGCCGGGGGCGACGAGGCGGTGAAGAACCCGCCGGACGCGGTGCGGTTCGCCGTGCGGCGGGACGACGTGGACCTCGACCATCCCGGCCTCACCGCCGCATGGGAACACGCTCCGGCCGCCCCCGCCGCCGAGGAGCCGACGGAGGAATCGGCGAGCGACGACCCCGTGGCGATCGCCGAGCAACTCCGCGACCGCCTTGTGCCGTGGATGGAGCGTCGCGTGGGCGAGCCGTCGCTGTCGCTGTTCCTGGAGGGGGAGTTCGAGCGGGTCTCCGACCTGCTGGCGGACGTGGACGAGGGGCGGCGGATCGAGGAGGCCGGCGCCGAACCGGAGCCGGCCGAGCCGGCGAGCGAGCCGTCGGTGCGGCGGCCGCGGGGGCCGTGGGCGGTGCTGGCCGTCCCGAGGTCGGCAATCGACTCGATGTACCGGACCGCTCCGCACCGCCGCCGGCTGGCCCTGCACGCCTGGGACGCCGGGCTGCGGGACGTGGCCTACCGGGAGGCGGACGAACTGGAGCGGGAACTGCGCGAACGCGACGTCGATTTCCGCACCGCCCCGCCGGCGCCGTGGACCGGCGAGCGGCCGACGACGGCGGAACCGGAGGAGAAACCGTTCGTCGCCCGGCTGCAGTCGGAGGACGAATGGACCGCCCGCGTGGCGCTCGTGGAGAGCGCCATGCTGGACGAGTTTTCCTTCCAGGGGACCGGTTCCACGCTGATGAAGACGCCGAAGGCCGGCGAGGCGGTCAACGGGCAGGCCCTGATGATGCAGATGGCCGGCGGGCAGTACCGCGACCTCATCGACGAACTGACCCAGCCCAACGCCTTCTCCCGGCAGGCTCAACGAGCGCGGCAGCAGAACCGCAACCAGACCGCGATCCAGGCGGCGGAGCGGGCCGGCCGCACCGGGGTGCGGGTCACGCGGGTGGCGATGGACGCCGCCGCCCAACGGACAACGGTCGAAAGCGAGTTCCTCGCCAAAGATGCCGACGGGAACTGGGGGCCGATCTGGTCCGCCCGGGAGGTCCGCGGCTTCGACGAGGCCGACGCGGACACGGCCCGTCGCATCCGGCAGGACCCGCAGGTGCGGGGCCTGCTGGAGGGCGGCGGGGCGGTGGGCGGTCTCGGCGGGCTGTTGGGCGGCGGGCTCGGCGGAGCCGGCGGAGGGGGACTTGTGGAGATGGCGGTGCAGGGCGGGGCCGCGACGAAATCCGCCCTCGACGCCGTGAACGCCGAGTGGGAGCGATTCCGCGGCCCCTACCTGAACCGCCTCGACGGCCCCCCGCTCCCGCTGCCGGGCCGCTAGGACCGCCGACGGCGTTCGTTCAGACCGTGAATACGGAGAGCTCTTCCCGCGGCTCGGTCACGGCGACGGGGCGCACGGGACCCGCGGCGGCGAGTAGGTCGGCCACGGTGGCCTCGGCCAGGCAACTCGTGCCGTCGCAGGCCCCATAGTACAGCCGGACGTGCGCCTCCGGCGGCAGCTCGCCGTCCGGACCGGAGGGTTGATCGTGCGTCAGACCGTTGGCGAACACGACGTTGGGGAAGAAGCCTTCGCGTTCGTAGTCCTCCTCCGGCTCCATCAGCGGTTCGACGCCGCGGGACAGCACGATTGACGGGTCGTCCCGGTCCAGCAGGGCGACGAACAGGGCGTAGGCGCCGGTCGCCGATTTGCCGTGGTAGACCTGCAGCCAGCCTTCGGCGGTCAGCAGGCAGGGGGGGCCGCCGCCGATCTTCGCCCCTTCGTAGGGCACGTCGGCCCGCGGACGCAGGATGCAGCGGTGGTCGCCCCAGCTGAACAGGTCCGGGGAGGAGGCCGTCCAGATGCTCGCCTTGCCGAAGCCGTCGTTGTTCGGCCGGTGCAGGGCCCGCCACAAGCCGCCGCAGCGGGCGGGGAACAGGCTGACGTCCTTATTGGACGGCGGGAAGATGACGCCGTGCCGGGTGACGGTGCGGAAGTCCCGCGTGCTGGCCAGCGCCGTGCACCAGCCGTCGCCGGAGACGGCCGTGTAGTTGATCCAGTAGGTGTCCGCGATGCGGGTGATGCGGGCGTCCTCGACTCCGAACCGCTCCGCCGGGGTGGAGGGGAACAAGAACGGTTCGTCTTCCACGGTGAAGTTCACGCCGTCCCGGGAGCGGGCCAGCCGCAGGTGGGAGAGCGTGCTGAGGTATTCCACGCCGTCGACCGCCACGCCGCGGGTGTCCCGGGGAACGACGCCGGGATCGTGCAGACCGACGTTGAGCACGTCCGGGACGCCGCGGCCGTCTTCGAACCGCACTATCGGCACGGCGATCCGTCCCGGCTCGGCGGGAGCGTCCTCGGCGACGCGGAGGAGCAACAGGACCTCGTCGCCGAAGGTCGTCGCCGCGGGATTGAACGCCCCGCGGACGCGGTACGCCGGATTGGAAGGCCGAACGTCCACCGGGGAGACGAGCGGGTTCGCAGGATGACGACGGAGCAACGCGGGGACTCGGGAGCGACGGTCCGGCCGATGGGCCGGGAGGGGCGAGAAACGGGATTGTATCCCGTTCCCGCGAATCGACCGCATCCCGGTTTCCCCCCAAGGGAAACCCGCTTTTCCCTCAGGCTGGGTTGCGTTCGAGCGTTTCGAGCAGGTCGTCGAGGGCGACGGCGGCGAAACCGCTGGCGTAGTCGCTCATGGCGTAGGGGATGATCAGTTCGTTGTCGAAGATCTGCCCGCCGCAGGAGTAGACGACGTTCGGCACGTACCCTTCGCGCTCGTTGCCGGCCGGGGTGAGCAGCGGTTCGGGGAGGCGACCGATCACCTTCATCGGGTCCTCCTTGTCCAGCAGGAAGGCGCCGATGCAGTACTTCCGCATCGGCCCGACGCCGTGCGAGAGCACCAGCCAGCCGGCCTCGGTCTCGATGGGGGAGCCGCAGTTGCCCAGTTGGACGAACTCCCACGGCTGCGTGGGTCGCTGGAGGATCTCCTTCTTGTACCAGAAGCTCGGATTGTCGCTGAACATCAGGTAGATGTTCTCCCCGTCCTGCCGGCCGACGCAGGCGTAGCGGCCGCCGATCTTCCGGGGGAACAGGCCGAGCCCCTTGTTGGCGACCGCCGGGCCGTTGAGCGTGTGGCTCTTGAAGGCGAGGAAGTCCGGCGTTTCCAGCAGTTGGGGGAAAGCGGTGCGGCCGTCGTAGGCCGTGTAGGTCGCGTAGTAGGTGACCGCGCCGTCGTCGTCGGTGAACTCGACGAAGCGGGCGTCTTCGATTCCCTTCACCTCGCTGGGGGTGGAGGGGAAGATGATCCGCTCGCACAGCGGCAGGTCGGCGTCGAAGCGGATCTCGTAGTTGCTCTCCGCGAGCCCGACCACGGCGTCGGCGGCCTCCTGGGCGACGCGCGGCGGCAGCGGCTCGGTGCGGCGGGCCTCCTCCACGACGTCCCGCAGTTCCGAGAAGGTGAAGTGCTCCGCCAGCCGGCCCATCACGGCCCGGACGAACTCGTACTTCACCCCCAGTTCGAGCAGCTTCTTGCCGAACAACGACCGCTGAAAGGAGCGGTCCAGCGTGCGCTCCGGCGTCGTGACGTAGGCGGTGACCGGGTCCAGTTCGATTCGGGGGGAGCGGCCGCGGCGTCCGCCGCCCTCCCCGCCCGCCGAGCTGATCACCCCGCTGCGGAACTGCAAGCTGGAGATGTGCCCCTCGCCGGTCGCCCGCAGGCTGAGGATGAACCGCTTGGCGCCCGGCTTCAGCCCCGACTGATCCGGGTGCCAGATCATCGACGGGTTGAACAGCGCCGCCGCTTCGAGGCTGTATTCGTTGGTGAAGTAGGCGCCGATCAGCAGTTCCCGCTCCCGGGAGAGCGGGGCGTCGGTCAGGCGGAGGTGGCCGACCTCGCTGTAGCGCCGCGCGAAGAACCTCAGCAGGTTGCGGTGCCGATCGCCGAACTCCTCCATCACCCAGTTAAGCTCGGCTTTGACCTCTTCCTCGGTGAGCGTCATCACCCGGGCGATGATCGTGCGGGCCCGGCTGGGGCCGCCGGGGAAGAACGGCCGGAACAACACCCGGCGGGGGTCCGGCGTGATGGAAACGCCGGGAACGCGTCGGGCCTGCATAGATGAGCGGCGGGCGTGCGAGAGAGGCGGAAGGAACGGGGGCGTAGTGAAAGCGCGCGGATTGTAACGACCCTGCGGAAACCGGCACCGGGGTTCTCCGGGGATTGCTCCGCGCCGCCGGGCCGCCGCGGCGGACGCCGACGCGGGCGACAATCGGGACCTACGCTCGCCGGACGGCCGCCCCGGCCGCACGTCCCCCGTCCCCTCGCACGCCCACAACCCTCATGTCCGCCGCTCTGCCCGACGGTCCGCTGCTGGATCTGCCCGCCGACTACCGCACGCCGGACGCGTTCGAGAACGGCCTATTCACCGCGACGCACCGTCTGGCGGAGACCGGCCTGTTCACGGAGGAGAACGTCCTCCGCATGCTGGAGACCCACCCGCGGGAACTGGCGAACGTCTCCCGCATGGGGCACGACCCGACGGTGCTGGAGTGGAGCGAAGGCCTGACGGACGGACTCTCCCCGGAAGACGTCCTCGCCGCTCTGAATAAGGGCCGGCTGTGGCTGAACATCCGCAAGGTCCTCGACCACCAGCCCGAGGCCGCCGCGGCGATCAACCGGCTGTACGACGACCTCGAAGCCGCCTGTCCCGGGTTCACCGCGACCCGCCGCAGCGCCAACGTGTTGGTTAGCAGCCCGGGAGCGATGGTCTACTATCACATCGACGTGCCGCAGAACATTCTCTGGCACGTCAGCGGGGAGAAGCGGGTCTGGGCCTACCCGCAGCGGCTGGCCGACACCCCCCGCGACGAACTGGAGGCGATCGTCGCGGTGAAGAAGGAGGAGGACGCCGGCTACGACCCGGCGTGGGACGCCGACGCCTTCGCCGTGGACCTGAAGCCGGGCGAATGGATCACCTGGCCGCAGCACACCCCGCACCGGGTGCAGAACACCGTCGGCCTCAACATTTCCGTCAGCACCGAGCACTACAGCCCGCGGGCGTTCAAATACGTGCGGGCGCACCGGGCGAACCGCATGCTGCGGGACCGCTTCGGCCTGCCGCTGACCAGCACGAAGACCTCCGGCCTCGGCTATCGGGCCAAGGCCGCCGCGTACCTCGCCGGCCGGGCGGTGCAGGAGTACGTCACGAAGAAGCGGGACCTGTACCACTACCCGAAGACGTTCCGCGTCGATCCGACGGCCCCGCACGCGACCGTCGAACTGAACGGCGGCCCGACCCCGGCGGCGTTCCTCCCGCGGACCGCCCCGGCGCCGCCGACCGAGCGGCCGGCCGAGCCGGAGCCGGAACCGGCCCGCGAACCGGAATTGGCGCTCGCCTGATCCCGCCGCACGTCTCGCCACCGGTCGCCACCGGCCGGACAAACCGCACGACCGGTCGCGTCACCCTCGAAAAGGGTGCGACGCTTGCGGGAACGGCCCGACGCTTGTGGGGAGGGAGCGATCGCTCATTCTGGAGCGGTTCGCGTCCAACCCCGCCGCCCGATGCCGCACCGCGTTCTCTCCGCCGTCTTCGCCGTCGCCTGGCTCACGGCGAACGCGGCGCAGGCGGATCTGATCGTCGCCTATGAGTCGGAATACTCCTTCACGCCCCTGCCGGCAGGCGCGGCCGGCGCCGGGGTGACCGGGGCACCGCTGGCCCGCGGGCCCGGCCTGACGGAGACGAGCGGCAGTACGTTCAGGTCCGAAGGTTGGACGACGGGCGGCACGAAGGCCGACGCGATCGCGGCAGGCGACTTTCTCACCTGGGGTTTCGCCTCCGCCGTCCCCTACGATTTCACGGACTTCAGCATCCAGTACGGCCGCAGCTTCGCCGGGCCCGGGGTGATGGCGATCGACTTGGCGGTCAACGGCGGGAGCTTCACGCAGGTCTTCAGCGACCCGGCCGTGAGTCCGGACGGCGAAACGGTCTCGGGCATCGACCTGTCCGCGTATCAAGACGTCACCTCCGCCACATTCCGCCTGTATGGTTGGGGCTCGTTGCTCAGTAGCGGGTGGTTCGAGGTGACGAACGGATTTGACGTCGAGGGGACGAGTTACGCGATCGTCGTCAACGGAAACGCCGCCGAACCCGCCGCCGTGCCGGAGCCGGGCTCCGTCCTGCTGCTGGTCCTCTCCGGACTCGCCGGCGCCGGCGGCCTGCTGAGGCGGCGTGGCGCCGCTGGCAACTGAGCGCACGACCGTCCGGCCGACGCCTCGCCGGACGACGGATGGGGATTCCGCCCGGGGCGTCTGGAGCGGCGACGGCTACGCTGCACGGCATGACGACCGACGTGCAGGAGACCGCCGCGGACGGGGACGCGCTCGATCTGGGGCCGGTTCAGCAAACCCTGCTGGTGCCGCTCTGGGCCCGGGCGGCGGAGACCCGCAGCCGGTTGTCGATCCTCTCCGACCCGCGGGCGGTCGAGATTGTGGACGCCCTCGGCGACCGGTTCGGGCACTTCAATCGCTCCGCCCTCCGCAGCCGCATCGGCATCGCCCTGCGGACCTTGCAGTTCGACGACTGGTTGCGGGAGTTCCAGTCCGCCCACCCCGGCGGCACGGTTGCGGACGTGGGGGTCGGTCTGAACACCCGGTTCGAGCGCTGCGACGACGGCGTCTCGCACTGGCTGGAGGTCGACCTGCCGGACAGCATGGCCGTCCGCCGGCGGTATTTCGCCGAGACGGACCGCCGCTTCATGATGGCCGGCTCCGTGCTGGAGTCGGACTGGATCGACCGCCTGCTGGAGTTGCCCCCGCCGTACTTCGTCTGCATCGAGGGGGTGCTGATGTACCTGCCGGAGGGGGAGGTGCGTCGGGTGATCGACATGCTGGGCGAACGCCTGCCCGGCGCGACGCTGACCTTCGACGCCCTCACCCCGCAGGGGGTCGCCGATCAGTCGCGGCACGACACGCTGAAGCACTTCGAGGCCCGCTTCGACTGGGGCGTGGAAGACGTCCGCTCGCTGGAGGGCTGGCGGGCCGGACTGATCTGCGAGGACGCGGTGACGCTGAAGGAGATCGCGGTGCGGAACGTCTCCCGGATGCCCTGGTTCCTCAAGCTGATCGGACTGGGGATGAGCACCTTCCGACGTCGGGCGGTGAAGGCGTATTGGCTGGCGAAGTTCCAGGTGGGGTGAGGGACGGCAGGCCGGGCGCCCGGTGCCGCACGGCCCGCGCATCCGGCGCGGCCGGGTTGAAAAAACGTCGGCCGACGGACCGCTCGCCGCGGAAGCGGGCGGCCTGACCTAGTGTTCGGGGCCGTCCGCTCTTGGACGGCGGCTCTGAACCGACCCGATGCCCCGCTCGCCCCGCACCGCCGGCGCCGCCCGCTCGATCGAAGGAAAACGTCTGCGCCGGCGGATCGACCGCCGGGTCGCGCTGATGACCGCCCGGTTGGCCCGGCGGATCGATCGGCCGTTCGCCACGCTCATGCCGCTCCAGTGGCTTGCCTGCGTGGCGGTGGCGGTCTGGATCTGTCCGCACCCCTACCAGGACACGCCCGCGGAAATCGCCGCGGCCGGTCCGCACCCGCAGTTGCTCGCGGCGGCGCTGGGCGGCGGCCTCGCGGCCCTGATCCCGATGGTGCTGATCGCCACCCGGCCCGGGATGCCGATCACCCGTCACGTCATCGGCGCCGCGCAGGTCTGCTTCAGCTCCCTGCTGATCTACGAGACCGGCGGGCGGATCGAGTCCCACTTTCACATCTACCTCTCCCTGGCGTTCCTGGCCGCCTACCGCGACTGGCGGGCGCTGGCCCTGCCGACGGCGCTGGTGCTGGGGAACCACTACGTCGTCGGTCGGCTGTGGCCGGAAGCGCTCTACGGCACGTCCGACCCCGGCCGCTGGGCGTGGGCGGAGCACGCCTTCTGGCTGCTGTTCACCGACGCGGTGCTGGTGATCGGCTGTCTGCGGGGCACCGCGGAGACCCGCCGCATCGCCGCCGCCGTCGCCCGGGAGAAGGCCGCCCTCCGCTCCGCCGCCGCCGAGCGCGACGCCGCTACCGCCGCGGATCAGGCGAAAAGCGCTTTCCTGGCGAACATGAGCCATGAGATCCGCACCCCGTTGAATGCGATCCTCGGCTTCACTGATATCCTCCGCTTCGGGGACTGCCCGCCCGAGGAGCGCAACGAACACCTCGACACCATCCGCGGCAGCGGCGACCACCTGCTGGCCCTCATCAACGACATCCTCGACTTGTCCAAGGTCGAGAGCGGCCGGATGACGTTCGAGCACGTCGAGTGCGACCCGAACGCGATCCTCGCGGGGGTGCTCAGCGGGATGCGGGTCGTCGCGGCGGAGAAGGGGCTGTCTTTGGAATGCCGCTGGCGGGGCCCGGTTCCGCAAACAATCGTCACGGATCCGGCCCGTCTGCGACAGGTCCTGTTGAACCTCGTGGGCAACGCTGTGAAGTTCACCGCCGAGGGCGGCGTGCGTTTGGCGGCGGAAGTCGTGCCGGCCCCCGGGGGCCGCGGCTACCTGCTGGGCGTGGACGTCTTCGACACCGGCGAGGGCATCCCCCAGGAGAAGTTGGACAGCATCTTCGACCCGTTCACGCAGGCGGACGTCAGCGTGACCCGGCGGCACGGGGGCACCGGGCTGGGACTGTCGATCAGCCGACAGATCGCGGAGCACCTCGGCGGGGGCATCGTGGCCGCCAGCCGTCCCGGCGCCGGCAGCCTGTTCCGGGTGACCGTCGACGCCGGCGACCTGGCGGGGGTCGAGTGGGCGGAAAGCCAGGAGAACGGCACGCCGTCCGAGGCCGTCGGCAGCGAGGCCGGGCCGTCCTGCCCGCTGCCGCATCCGATCCGGCCGGACGCCCGCGTCCTGCTGGTGGACGACGGGGACGTCAATCGCCGCCTGATCCGCGTGGTGCTGGGGCGGGCGGGGCTCACCCCGGACGAGGCGACGAACGGTCGGGACGCGTTGGACCGGGCCCTGGCCGCCCGCCGCGCCGGCCGCGATTACGATCTGATCCTCATGGACATGCAGATGCCCGTGATGGACGGCTACGCCGCCGCGACCCGTCTGCGGGAAGAGGGTCTGACGACGCCGATCGTCGCCCTGACCGCCCACGCGATGGCCGGCGACCGGGCCAAATGCGTCGCCGCGGGGTGCACCGAATACCTTTCCAAGCCGGTCCGGCCGGCGGACCTGCTGACGCTGCTCGGCGAGTTGCTCCCGGCGGACGAGCCGGCCCCGGCGGCGCCGACCCCGCCCGTCGTCGTCGACGCCGAGCCGACGCCCCCCGAGCAACCGCCCGCGCCTGAAGCGCCGCCCGCCGCCGCGGAGCCGCTGCGAGCGGTCCACGTCCTCGACGACGTAGACGAGGTTCGCCCCCCCGGCTGCGAACTAGACGACGAAGACAGCGACCTGTGGCCGGTCGCCGCGGAGTTTCTTGCCTCCCTACCGCACCGGCTGGCGGAGTGCCGCTCGCTGCTGGACGCCCGCGACGCGAAGGGCCTGACCGACGCCGCCCACAAACTCGCCGGCACCGCCGGGACGCTGGGCTACTCGCGGTTCACGGTCCCCGCCGCCGCGTTGGAGGCCGCCGCGGAGTCCGACTGGAACGAGGCGGAACTGCTCCGCCTGGTCGGCGATCTGAACGACCTCTCGGCCGCCCTCCGCGTTCCCTCTCCGGTCCCTGCGCCGGCCGGGGCGTGAGGGGGCGGGGAAGCGGCAGCGCGCCCGGGAGGATTCGAACCTCCGACCGCCGGTTTAGAAGACCGATGCTCTATCCAACTGAGCTACGGGCGCGGAACGGACGCACTCTAACCAAGGGCGAGGCGGCCGACACGGGAAACGCCGGCCCCGTTCGCCGGACCCGCCCCCATCGCCCGGGGTTCGCGGTCCCATCAGTGTGTCCGGTTCGCGGATGGGGATTTGTCGGATGCGCCTGCAAGATGTTCCACGGAGCCGTCCTCTCCGTTCGCCCCGGTTTGGGTCCTGCTAAAACTTGAGCCCGGAAGTCGATCCCCGGAGAGAACTTACGGAATCGTCCGTGAATCTTTCCGGGCCGCGGCACGGGAATCGCGGGGCAGGCTGATCGGCCGCAGGACGCGGTCCGCACGATTCCCGACGCCTGATCGAGAACCCCGGCATGGATGCCTGGATCCGCCCCGCGCTGCTGTGCGCGACGTTGCTGTCGGTCTCCGCCTCCCCGGACCCGACGCCGGATGCGTCCGCCGTCGCCGCGGGCCCCCCGGCCAAGGCGCCGGCGGCGACGGAACCGGAGCTTGCCGACGCCGGCGACGGCGGGTTCGACGGAGCCTTCCGCGTCGCCGGCCCCGACGAGGCGGCCGCCCCGGAGGATGCGGCGGCCGTCGCGGAGCGGACCGCCGCCCGCAGCGGGCAGGCCCGGCACCGCACGAAAAACTTTATCTGCTACGCCAAAGACTCCCGCCTCGCCCGGGAGGTGTGCATGGAGGCGGAACGTCAGCGGGAGGTGCTGGCGATCAAATGGCTCGGCAAGACGATCCCCGACTGGCCGCAGCCGTGCCCCATCACCGTGACCGCCTGCTGGCCGGGCAAGGGCGCCGGCGGGGCGACGACCTTCGGCTTCCACACGGTGCGGCGGAACGGCCGGGAGGAACCGGCGGTCGGCGGCTTCCGGATGCAGGTCGAGGGCAGCCGCGAACGCCTCCTGGACTCCGTGATCCCCCACGAGGTCAACCACACGATCTTCGCCTCGCACTTCCGCAAGCCGCTGCCCCGCTGGGCCGACGAGGGCGCCGCCACGCTGACGGAGTTCAAGAGCGAACGCATGCGGCAACGCCTGACCCTCGTCCGGCAGTGGAAGACCCACCGCTACCGCGTCTCCCACCTGATCACGCAGACCGAGTACCCCGGCGACCCCCGCAACCCCTCGCCCGGCGACGCCGACAAGGTGATGCAGGTCTACGCTCAAGGCTATTCCCTCGCAGACTTTCTCGTGCAGAAGGGCGGCAAGGCGGCGTTCCTGAAGGCCCTCGACGACGCCTCCCGCCGCATCCCCGGCGGCGGCCGGGGCGGGATCGACTGGGAGTACCCGCTGGACCGCTGGAACGCGGCGCTGGAGAAGCACTTCGGCCTGACCGTGCAGGACCTGGAGCGGGAGTGGCACGGCTGGGTCATGGCCGGCTGCCAACCGCTGAACCTGCCGGACGGCGTGCAGCTGGCCGACAACCGGCGGGGCGGCGACGCCCCGCTGCGGACGGCCGCGGCGTCCCGGACCTCCGACGAGGCCG